>JBDIAF010000251.1:0-3678 GCA_039812245.1 Agromyces sp.
TCGGCGCCGCGCCTGCGAGCAGGGCGACGGCTCCTGAGAAGTAGGCCACGACGGGCACGACGCCCGCGACCGACTTCCCGAACCGCACGCCCGTGCTCGGGCTGTGCAGCCGGTCGGCGAAGACGGCCCGGATCGCGTGCACCTGGAACGCCGCCGCGGCGGCGCTCGCGACGAGCACCTCGAGGCCGAAGGCCCACTCGGGCTGCGCCGGCGCGAGCCCGAGGGCCGTGACGACGATGGCGAGCACGAGCGTCGCGAGCGAGGAGGCGACGCGGCCCGTGAGCGAGGACTCGCCCATGATCTTCGAGATGTTCACCGACATCGCGACGATCAGCAGGCCGGCGAGTGCCGCCGTCGCGCCGACCATCGCGACGTTGAAGTCCGACCAGGTGCCGAGCAGCTCCTCCATGCGCGCATGCTATCGCCGACGTCCGGTGCCGCGGCAGCCCCGCCCGGGGTTGACGCCGGCCGCCGGCGAGCGTAGACCGTCCGAGGGGGAGGCCCGAGCGAGAGACCACGACGGTCGCCCCGACGGCGACGACACGATCGGACGAGGACACCATGACCGACACATCGACGAGGGCGGCCGAGCCGAGCGCCCGCCTGCAGCGCTGGATGGACGGCTACCTGCGGGCCTGGCGCAGCAACGCGGCGGCCGACATCGAGGCGCTCTTCACCGACGAGGCCGTCTACCTCACGGCGCCCGATGCCGAACCGCGGCGCGGGCGGGACGCGATCGTCGCGGGCTGGGTCGACGACGCGGACGCCCCGGGCGACTGGAGCTTCGACTGGCACGTCGTGCACGAGGCATCCGATATCGCGATCGTCGAGGGGAGGACCGAGTACCCGGCCGAGCGCGACTACCTGAACCTGTGGGTGATCCGCTTCGACGGCGGGCCCGGCGAGGACCGCGCGACCGCCTTCACCGAGTGGTACATGCCGCGCCCGCACGGCGAGTGATCGCGCCGCGCGGCCGCGCCGTCACATGGCGATCGGCGCATGCCCGCCGCCGTATGATGAAGACTCCGACGACGGGCCCGTCGGCCCGCGCGCGCCCAGAATCCCCCGGGAGGCCACGTGAGCTTGATCGTGCAGAAGTTCGGCGGTTCGTCCGTCGCCGACGCCGAGAGCATCAAGCGGGTCGCCAAGCGCATCGTCGAGACCCGCAAGGCGGGCAACGACGTCGTCGTCGCGGTCTCGGCCATGGGCGACACGACCGACGAGCTGCTCGACCTCGCCGGCGAGGTCGCCCCCATCCAGGCCCCGCGCGAGCTCGACATGCTGCTCTCGGCCGGTGAGCGCATCTCGATGGCGCTGCTGGCGATGGCGATCAAGAGCATGGGGCACGAGGCGCGCAGCTTCACCGGCAGCCAGGCCGGCATGATCACGGATGCCACGCACGGAGCCGCCCGCATCGTCGACGTCACTCCCGTGCGGCTGCGCGAGGCGCTCGACGAGGGCGCCATCGTCATCGTCGCGGGCTTCCAGGGCTTCAGCCGCGAGTCGCGCGACATCACGACGCTCGGCCGCGGCGGCAGCGACACCACGGCCGTGGCGCTCGCGGCCGCGCTCGAGGCCGACGTCTGCGAGATCTACACCGACGTCGACGGCGTGTTCACCTCCGACCCGCGCGTCGTCAAGAAGGCGCACAAGCTCGACCGCATCACGAGCGAGGAGATGCTCGAGCTCGCCGCATCGGGCGCCAAGGTGCTGCACATCCGCGCGGTCGAGTTCGCTCGCAGGCACGGCGTCACGCTGCACGTGCGCTCGTCGTTCAACAACAACGAGGGGACGATCGTCTACGACCCCTCGCGGCTTCCCGAAGGAGCAGCAGTGGAAGAATCCGTCATCGCCGGTGTCGCCGTCGACCTCTCCGAGGCCAAGATCACCGTCGTCGGCGTGCCCGACCGCCCGGGCGCGGCGGCGAAGATCTTCAAGATCGTCGCCTCGACCAACGCCAACGTCGACGTCATCGTGCAGAACGTCTCGGCGGCCGCGACCGGCCGCACCGACATCTCGTTCACGCTGCCGAAGGCCGACGGCGAGAAGGCGCTCACCGCGCTCGCCGGCGCGCAGGAGGCGATCGGCTTCGAGGCGCTGCAGTACGACGACCAGATCGGCAAGCTCTCGATCGTCGGCAACGCCATGCGCAACGCGTCGGGCGTGTCGGCCAAGCTCTTCGAGGCGCTCTACGAGGCGGGCATCAACATCGAGATGATCTCCACGAGCGAGATCCGCATCTCGGTCGTCACCCGGGCCGACAGCGTGAACCAGGCCGCGGTCGCGGTGCACCGCGCCTTCGACCTCGACGGCGAAGAGGATGCCGTCGTCCACGCAGGCACCGGTCGCTAGGCCGTCTCGTCCGAACGGCGCAGCCGCGAGGCATCCCGCCGCATTTCAGGAGAAAGCTGCCAATTCAGGACCGATTCCCGCATTCCGGCCTGAGCGGCATCCGTCCTCCTGCAGACTGAAACAGACCCCCAGAGGCAGAGGAACAACATGAGCAACGGTGTGAACATCGGCGTCGTCGGCGCCACCGGCCAGGTCGGCGCGGTCGTGCGTCGACTCCTCGAAGAGCGCGACTTCCCGATCGCGGGGATCCGCTTCTTCGCCTCGGCTCGCTCGGCGGGCACGACCATCCCGTTCAAGGGGGAGGACATCGTCGTCGAGGACGCCTCGACGGCGGACCCCACGGGGCTCGACCTCGCGATCTTCTCGGCCGGCGCGACCCTCTCGAAGGCGCAGGCGCCCCGCTTCGCCGCGGCCGGGGTCACCGTGATCGACAACTCGAGCGGCTGGCGCATGGACCCCGAGGTCCCGCTCGTCGTGAGCGAGGTCAACCCGCACGCGATCGACGAGGCCGTGAAGGGCATCATCGCGAACCCGAACTGCACGACCATGGCCGCGATGCCGGTGCTCAAGGCGCTGCACGACGAGGCCGGCCTCGAGCGACTCGTCGTCTCGACGTACCAGGCCGTCTCCGGCGCGGGTCTGGCGGGCGGCGAGGAGCTGCTCGAGCAGGCGCGCGCCGCGGTCGCGCAGGATGCGATCGGCCTCGTGCACGACGGTCGCGCGGTCGAGTTCCCCGACGCGCAGAAGTTCCCGCGCACGATCGCGTTCGACGTGATCCCGCTCGCCGGCTCGATCGTCGACGACGGCGAGCTCGAGACCGACGAGGAGAAGAAGCTGCGCAACGAGAGCCGCAAGATCCTCGAGCTGCCGGGGCTGCGCGTGGCGGGCACCTGCGTGCGCGTGCCGGTGTTCACCGGCCACTCGCTCTCGATCCACGCCGAGTTCGCGAACCCGATCACGCCCGAGCGCGCCACCGAGGTGCTCGGCGCGGCCCCGGGCGTCGCACTGAGCGAGGTGCCCACGCCGCTGCAGGCCGCCGGCACCGACCCGAGCTACGTGGGCCGCATCCGCCAGGACCAGTCGGCGCCCGACGGCAAGGGCCTCGTGCTCTTCATCTCGAACGACAACCTCCGCAAGGGCGCGGCGCTGAACGCGGTGCAGATCGCCGAGCTCGTCGCCGCGAAGCTGCCGACGGCGGTCTAGCCCCGCGCTTCGCGACACAGGATGCCTCGTGGCCGACCGGCCACGGGGCATCCGTCGTCTTCGGGGTCGCTCACTCCTGCACGAGCGGAGGCCTCCGACGCGAGGGGAGGACGTTTCGGCTCG
>JBDIAF010000252.1:0-3665 GCA_039812245.1 Agromyces sp.
GCCTTCGTTCGGCCAAGTGCTCGAAACGGTCGCCGAGGCCTGGCGCGACCGCCGTGCCACGCTGCTCGAGACCGGCGACGCCGTCGCGGACGCACTCGCGGCCGCCGCCGGCGCCGAGACCGCGGGGGCGCTGCCCGGGCTCGAAGCGCTTCGCGGCGCCGCGCGCGAACTTGCCGCGAGCGAGGACACCCGGTTCGGCGGTTTCGGCGGAGCGCCCAAGTTCCCCGTCGCCCCTGTGCTCGGCTTCCTCGCCGAGGTCGACGCGGCCGGACGCGAGCTGGCCTCCCGGACACTCGCGACGATGGTCGGATCGCCCCTCTTCGACGGCATCGACGGAGGCTTCTTCCGATACGCGACGCGAGCCGACTGGAGCGAACCGCACTACGAGCGGATGCTCAGCGACAACGCCCTGCTGCTGTCGGTCGCGGCCGAGCTCAGCATCGACCGCGGTGCCGTCGGTGAGGCGGCCGACGCGACGGCTGGCCGGGTGGCGGAGTTCCTGGGCGCGGTGCTGCGGCTGCCGAGCGGCGGGTTCGCGAGCGCGCAGGATTCGGAGAGCACGATCGACGGCCGGCGGAACGAGGGCGGCTACTACCGCGCCGACGCCTCCGCCCGGGCGCTTCTCGATGCCCCGCCGGTGGATGACAAGGTGCTCTCGGGGTGGAACGGCCTGGCGCTCAGCGGCCTCGCGCGGTTCGCACTGCGCACGCGAGATCGCGGCGCGGCCGCGCGGGCGCTCACGCGCGCCGAGGGCGCCGCGCGCCTGCTCATCGAGCGCCATCTGGGGGCAGACGGCACCCTGCGCAGGGTGTCGCGCGGCGAGGAGGTGTCGACCGCGGTGGCGACCCTCGAGGACGTCGGCATGGTCGCCTGCGGCCTGATCGAACTCGCCCTCGCGAGCGGCGAGGCCTCGTACGCGGTTCGGGGCCGCGCGCTGGTCGACCGCGCGGCGGCCGACGCCGCGCGTGCGGCTGCCACGGGCGATGACACGCGCCAGCCCGCTCCGTTCGCCCAGGCCGCGCCCGACCCGGTGCTCGCCGGACTCGGCCTCGCGCTCCCTCCGGACCCCGCCGAAGGGGCGACGCCGTCGGGGCTCACGAGCTGCGCCCGCGCCGCATGGCTGCTCGCGCTGCTCGGGGCCGGCGCGCAGTACCGGTCGGCGGCCGAACGGGCGATGGAGCAGCTCGCCGGGATCGCCGTCGCCCGTCCCATCGCGTTCGGTGCGGCGCTGGAGCTGATGGCCCGGCTCGCACGCGACGAGACCCAACTCGTCGCGGTGCTGCCGGAGCCGGCCGAGCGCGATCCGGCGGCGGCGGTCGAGGAACGTTCGCTCGTCGACGAGGTGCGCCGGCAGGAGGCATCCGTCATGGCCGTCGTCACCACCGCCCAGGCGCGCGCCTTCGCCGAGGCCGGATTCGAGCTGTTCGCCGAGCGCCCGGCGCTCGACGGCCGGGCCACCGCCTATCGGTGCGAGCGCTTCGTGTGCGCCCTACCGGTGCACGACGCAGCCGCACTCGCGCGCCTCGGCGCGGCCTACGATTGAGGGATGACCCGCCCCGCCCTCGCTCCCGTGCTCGGCGCCTTCGCGCTCGACGCGGCGCTCGTCGTCGTGTTCGCCCTCATCGGGCGGCGCAGCCACGCGGAGGCGCTCGACCCGGCGGGCCTCTGGCAGACCGCGTGGCCGTTCCTCGCCGGGCTCGTGCTCGGCTGGCTGCTCGCGCTGGGATGGCGCCGCCCGGCCGCGCCGTGGCCGACCGGCACGGTGATCTGGGCGGCGACGCTCGCAGGCGGGATGGTGCTGCGCGCCGCCTCGGGGCAGGGCGTGCAGCTCGCCTTCGTGCTCGTGGCCGCCGGCGTGCTCGCGCTGCTCCTCATCGGTTGGCGCGGCGTCGCGGCCCTCGTCGTCCGGGTGAGGCGCCGCGCTGCGGCCACGGACGCCCCGTGAACCCCATCGAGTGGCTCTTCGACGCGCAGCTGGTGATCGGCGGCCAGGTCATCCTCTGGCGCGAGATCGTCGGCAACCTCTTCGGCCTGGCCAGCGCGCTCGGCGGCCTGCGACGCAAGGTCTGGGCATGGCCGGTCGGCATCATCGGCAACGCGCTGCTGTTCACGGTCTTCATGGGCGCGGTGTTCCACACCCCGAACCCGGTGAACCTGCTGGGGCAGGCCGGGCGGCAGCTCATGTTCATCGCCGTCTCGATCTACGGCTGGGTGCAGTGGTCGCGGCATCGGCACGCCTCGTCGACGGCGGTCGAACCCCGGTGGGCCGGGTGGCGGGTGCGCATCGCGCTCGTCGCGATCATGCTCGGCGGCACGCTGGCGCTGACGCCGCTGTTCCGCGCGCTCGGCTCGTTCGAGCCGGTGTGGGCCGACGCGTGGATCTTCGTCGGCTCCCTGCTCGCGACCTGGGGCATGGCGAAGGGGTGGACCGAGTTCTGGCTGATCTGGGTCGCGGTCGACTGCGTCGGCGTGCCCCTGCTCGTGAGCGCCGGCTACTACGCCTCGGCCCTGCTCTACCTCTTCTACGGTGCGTTCACGCTGCTCGGCTTCGCCACCTGGGTGCGGGTGCAGCGGCGTGCGCGGCTCCTCCGGGCCGCCGCGCCCGACGCCTGAACGTCGCGTTCGCGACCGCGCGAAGCGAGCGGATGCCTCGGCGACGGGCCGTCACCACGTGCTCGGCACACGCCCCATCATGGACCACACGGCGGTGCTGAGCTCGGGGTGCTCGAGCGCGATGCCGCGCAGCAACTCGAACTCGAAGCGCTCGAGGTCTCCTGGGCGGGCCGTCGGGTGGTGCGCCCGCGCGCGCTGCGTCGACCACGCCTCGTCGTGCATGCGCTCTTCGCGCAGGGTCGCGACGACCTGCTCGTCGACCGAGGGCAGTTCGGGCAGGAAGGCCCACGGATCCTCGCCGAGCCGGCAGCGCAGCTCGATGAGGGCGGCCAGCTCGTCGCGCGCGTCCTGGCGCAGGCGGTCGAGCGCCGTCGGCTCTGCCATGGCGACCTCCCCTCCGCTGTCTCGATCGTAGCCAAGGCTACGTCGTGCATGTGACGCTGCGGTTACTCCGCCGGTCCCGGAGTGGCCGCGCGATGACGATCATGTGACGAAGGCCGCATTCCGGCGCAGCGCGCGACTGCTTGAATTGAGTCGAGAGAAGGCGAGGCGAGCATGGGCGAGCACGCGAGCGGTCGGGCGGCGCAGCAGGTGCTGATCCTGCACGGCTGGCAGAACCGGCGGCCCGAGGGGCACTGGCAGCGCCTGCTGGCCGACGAGTGGGAGGCGGCGGGCGCGGTGGTGCGCTATCCGCAGCTCCCCGACCCCGACTTCCCGCAGCACGCCGCCTGGCTCGACGCGCTCGACGAGGCGCTCGCCGGGCTCGACCCCGCCCGTCTCACGGTCGTCGCGCACAGCCTGGGCTGCGTGCTCTGGCTCGATCACCTGCGTCGGCGCGCGGAGGGCGGAGACCGCACGCCCGCTGCGCGGCGGAGCGTGCTCGTCGCGCCGCCCGCGGCGGAGGTGCTCGCCGCGGAGCCGGCGATCTCGGACTTCGCCGCGCTGCGCGTCGACGACGTCCTCGGCGCCGCCATCGCGGGACTCGGCGGCGAGGTCGTCGTCGTGGCGGGCGATGACGATCCGTACTGCCCGGCGGGGGCCCGCGCGACGTT
>JBDIAF010000253.1:0-3654 GCA_039812245.1 Agromyces sp.
GATGGCGTCGATCGAAGCGGCGGCGAAGCTGCAGCGCGCGGCCGCCGACGAGGCGATGGTGGCCAGGGCCGCGAAGCTCGCGCCGGCGGTGCCGACCCTGCGTCGTCCGTCCCGCCCCGCCGTCGAGCGGCCTGCGGCAGCCGCGACGACCCCGGCGGCGCAGGCTCCGGCGAACCCGTATGCGGCCATGGGTGTCGTCGAGGCATCCGATGCGCGCTTCGACGACCTCGACGCCGTGCTGCGCCGCCGTCGCGCCGTCTGATCGGGATGGTCGGAACCACCCCTCGTGAGGTGATAGGCTTCTTCACGGCTCGGGCCCATGGCGCAGTTGGTAGCGCGTCTCGTTCGCAATGAGAAGGTCGGGGGTTCGAATCCCCCTGGGTCCACCAGCCTGGTCAGCCAGTGCATCGAAAGGCCCTCGCTTCGGCGGGGGCCTTTCGCATCGGTGGTGGCGTCACCGTCGCACTGGACACGGTGGCGGTCGCCTCGCGGCGCACTGTCCGTCATGGAGTCCTGGCCGGGCAGCAGATCGAGTAACGTCGCTCTGCCCCGACACCGAGGACTCGATACTCTCCGCCTCACGACAGGATCAACGATGACCCGATCCGCCATCACGGCGCACCCCACCACGCTCAAGCGTTCGCTCGGCCTCTGGGCCATCGTCGGCCTCGGCCTGGGCTACATGACGCCGATGACCGTGTTCGACACCTTCGGCTACGTGTCGGAGGAGAGCGGCGGCGTCGTGCCGCTGGCCTACCTGTTCGCGCTCGTGGTCATGCTCTTCACCGCGATCAGCTACGGGCGGATGACCCGGGTCTATCCGTCGGCCGGCTCGGCGTACACCTACGCATCCGAGACGATCCACCCGAACTTCGGCTGGCTCGTCGGCTGGACGGCCCTGCTCGACTACCTGCTGCTGCCGCTCGTGAACGCGCTCCTCGTGCGCCAGTACATGGAGTCGTTCTTCCCCGAGGTGTCGGGCTGGGTGTGGGTGATCGCCTACGTCGCCGTGATCACCCTGCTGAACCTCTGGAGCATCACCTCGACGTCGCGGGTCAACGCGACGCTGCTCATCTTCCAGGTCGTGCTCATCGGCGTGTTCATCGTGCTCGCCTGGGCGGCGCTCGCGCAGGGCGTCGGCAACGGCACGCCGTTCAGCCTCGAGCCCTTCTGGCACGCGAACGTGCAGGTCATGGCGGTCGTGAGCGCCGCGACCATCGTGTGCTTCTCGTTCATCGGCTTCGACGCGATCACCATGTACACCGAAGAGGCGAAGGATGCCGGCATCGTGCCCAAGGCGATCGTGCTCGCGCTCGTCTTCGGCGGTCTCATCTTCTTCACGGCCGGCTGGTTCGCGCAGGCGATGTTCCCGACGGACGCCGGCTTCGAGGGCACCGCCCTGCCCGAGATCGCGTACTCGGTCGGCGGCATCATCTTCCAGATCTTCTTCGTGTCGGCAGCGGTCGCCGCTGCGGTCGCCTCGAGCCTCGCCTCGCACGCGAGCGTCTCGCGCATGATCTACGTGATGGGGCGCAACGGCACCGGCCCGATCTCGCGCTTCTTCTCGTACGTGCACCCGAGGTTCCGCACCCCGGCGATCGCGGTGGTCTTCGTCGGCGTGGTGTCGCTCGGCGCAGCGGTGGCGGATCTCGACTTCATCTTCACGCTGATCAACTTCGGCGCCCTGATCGCGTTCACGATCGTGAACGTCACGGTCATCCTGCACTTCGCGGTGCGCAACAAGCAGGTGAAGGGCTTCTCCCAGATCTTCCGCAACATCGTCCTGCCGGCCATCGGCATCGCCCTGACCGTGCTGCTGTGGGTCAACCTCAACGTCGACGCGATGATCTACGGCCTGATCTGGCTCGCGGTCGGCGTGGTGGTGCTGCTCTCCGTGACGCGCTTCTTCACCCGGAACCTGCGGATGTCCTTCGAGGAGGACGAGGTCATCTCCGAGGGCTCCGAGGGCGAGGAGGCGCTGCGCGCCGAGGACCGCGAGGCGTTCGACGAGCAGGGCGGCGGGCTGCGCGGCTGAGCCGCCGCGCCGCCCGGTCGTGGCAGGCTGAAGCCATGAGCGCAGCGCAGCTTCCCCGCGAGGACATCGACCCCGACGGCCTCCTCGAGTACTCCGTCGTCTTCACCGACCGCTCGCTGAACCACATGTCGGCGCGCTTCGTCGACGTGATGCAGCAGACGCTCGGCATCCTGCGCGAGGCGTACGCGGCCGACACGGCCGTCGTCGTGCCGGGCGGCGGCACGTACGCGATGGAGGCCGTGGCCCGGCAGCTGGCGACCGGACGGCGGTGCCTCGTGGTGCGCAACGGGCTCTTCTCCTACCGCTGGTCGCAGATCCTCGAGATCGGCGGCATCAGCGGCGACGTCACGGTGTGCGCCGCCCGCCCCGACTCCGACGAGCCGCACGCGACGTGGCGGCCCGCCCCCGTCGAGGACGTCGTCTCGGCGATCCGCGCGCGCCGGCCCGAGGTCGTCTTCGCGCCGCACGTCGAGACCGCGTCGGGCATGCTGCTGCCCGATGCGTACGTGCGAGCGCTCGCCGACGCGGCGCACGAGGCGGGCGCGGTGTTCGTGCTGGACTGCATCGCCTCGGGGGCGATGTGGGTCGACATGGCGGCGCTCGGCGTCGACGTGCTGATCAGCGCACCGCAGAAGGGATGGAGCGGCACGCCGGGCGCCGGGTACGTCATGCTCGGGGCCGAGGGACGCCGAGCGGTCGAGGCCGCCACGTCCACGAGCTTCGCGATCGACCTGGGCAAGTGGCTCGCCATCTCCGAGGGGTACCGCGAGGGTCGGGCCGGCTATCACGCGACGATGCCGACCGACTCGCTGGCGCGCAACCTCGCGCAGATGCTCGAGACCCGCGAGCGCGGCTTCGGCGAGCTGCGCGGTGCCCAGCTCGAACTCGGCAGCCGGGTGCGCGAGCTGCTCGCCTCCCGCGGCCTGCCCTCGGTCGCCGCCGCCGACGTCGCCGCGCCGAGCGTCGTCGTCGTGCACGCGGACGACCCGAGCCTCCGCAGCGGCGCGCGATTCGCCGCCGAAGGGGTGCAGATCGCGGCGGGCGTGCCGCTCCACTGCGGTGAGCCCGAGGCCTTCTCGACCTTCCGGCTCGGGCTGTTCGGCCTCGACAAGCTGGGCGACGTCGACGGCACGGTCGCCCGGCTCGAGGCGGCGCTCGACCGCGTCGGCGTCCGCTGACGAATGCGTGGGCGACCGGCGCGGCGCCCGAGCGACGCGCTCAGCCCTACCGGCGCACCATCTCGTCGATCCAGATCGGTGCGAACGGCGAGGTGCAGTTCGGGGGAGTGGGGTAGTCCTTCAGCACCTCGAGCCGCTCGCCGATGTCGAGGGCGCGGGCGCGCCGATCCGGGTGGTGGATGCCGATCATGGCGAGGCACGTGTTCATCTCCCACTGCAGCGGCGCCGGGGCATCCCTCATCTGCGCCTCGATCGTGTCGAGCAGGGCGTCGGGGTCGACGAGCTCGGGGCGCTTGGCCACGTCGTCGGCGGTGAGCGCCCAGCCGGCCGCGGCGACGTGGGGATCGGCGTCGCCCAGCCAGCGCCGTCGCAGCGCCTCGGCGTGCGGGCTCTTCTTCACGACGTAGTTCACGAGCCAGTCGTGCACCTTCGGCGCCCGGG
>JBDIAF010000254.1:0-3650 GCA_039812245.1 Agromyces sp.
CCATCGAGAGGTCGAACTCGCCGCCGACGATGACGAAGTACTGTCCGATCGCGACGATCGCGATCGGCGCCACCCGCTGGATGAAGCGGATGAACTGGCTGGGCTCGGCGAAGGCCGGGTCGAGGCCGGCGATCGCGATCAGCAGCACGATGAGCAGCAGGAACACGGCGCCGCGGGGGCTGACGAGGGCGCGACCGCGGTCGGCGAGCCGCTGCCCGAAGCCGGGGCGGTCGGTCGTGGCGGCGGTCATGCGCGGGCCTCGCTCCCTGAGCTCGTCGACGGGGCGTCGACGTCGGTCGACGGGTCTGCTCCCGGGCTCGCCGCGGGCGGCGCGTTCGGGAACCGCGGCCTGCGCCGGTCGAGCGACCTGCTCGTGTACACGGCGACGGCCGCGACGATCACGACGCCGCGCACGACGTCCTTCAGGAAGGGGTTCACCTGCATGACGCTCATGACGTTGTCGACGACGGCGAAGATCGCGACCCCGCCGACGGTGCCCCAGATCGAGCCGCGCCCGCCCATCAGCAGGGTGCCGCCGAGCACGACCGCAGCGATCGAGAGCAGGTCGTAGCCGCCCTGGGTGCCGACCGTGGGGCTGCCGACGCCGAGGCGGCTCGCGAGCAGCAGCCCGGCGAGGGCCGCACTGATCGAGCACAGCACGTGGGCGACGATGAGCGGCCTGGCCGTGCGGATGCCCGAGAGGCGCGCGACCTGCTCGTTGCCGCCGACGGCGAACATGTGGTTGCCGGTGCGGCTGCGGGCGAGGAAGAACGCGCCGCCGAGTGCGACGAGCAGCATGAGCAGCGTCGAGACGGGGATCGGGCCGACCCCGGTCGCACCGACCAGCTGGAACTCCCACGGCACGTCGCCGCTCGTGCCCTTGTAGTTGGAGTCGAGGTAGCCCTTGATGATGAGCCCGGTGCCGAGCGTGGCGATGAAGCCGTTGACCTTGAGCTTGGTGACGATGAGCCCGTTCGCGAGCCCGATGACGGCTGCGACCACGATGACCGCGACGACCGCCATCGGGATGTTCGCCGGGTTGCCCGCCATGAGGTCGGCGGCGATGAGGCTCGACAGGCTCACGACGTACGGCACCGAGAGGTCGAGCGAGGCGCACAGGATGACGAAGGTCTGCCCGATCGCGACGAAGCCGAGCACGCTCATGCCGGTGAGGATGTCGCGGATGTTGCCGGGGCTGAAGAAGTTGCGGCCGACCGAGGCGACGAGGATCGCACCCACGACGATGACGGCGATGAGGGCGATGCCCACGATGAGGCTCGCATCGAGCCGGCGACGGCGCGGGGCCGGGCGCCGCACCTGGGTCGAGGCGGGGGTGCTCATCGCAGCTCCTCCCCGCCGATGCGGAGCGTGCCGGTGGCGGCGCCGAGGATGGTCGCCTCGTCGCTGCCTGCGGGCAGCTCGGCCGAGGCTCTGCCGTCGTGCATGACGATGATGCGATCGGACATGCCGATCACCTCGGGCAGCTCGGAAGAGATCATGAGGATGGCGACCCCTTCGTTCGCGAGTCGGCGCATGAGCGTGTAGACGGCGACCTTCGCACCGACGTCGATGCCGCGGGTGGGTTCGTCGAGCAGCACGACCCTCGGCCGGGTGGCGAGCCACTTCGCCAGCACGACCTTCTGCTGGTTGCCGCCGGAGAGGTACTGCACCTCCTGGTCGAGGCCGCGCGAGGAGAGCTCGAGCGAGGAGAGCACGCCGGGCAGCTCACGGCGGGTCTCGCGGGTGCGCCGGGAGAACACCGAGCGGATCACGAGCAGGGCGTTGTCGGCGATCGATTGGTTCAGCGCGAGCCCCTGCACCTTGCGGTCCTCGGTGATGAGGGCGATGCCGCGCTTGACGGCCTGCCTGGCCGAGGTGAGCTGCACGGCCCGACCGTCGAGCCGCAGCTCGCCGCGGGTGAACGGCGCGATGCCGAACACGGCCTCGACGAGCTCGGTGCGGCCCGAGCCCTGCAGGCCGGCCACGCCGACGATCTCGCCCGCACGGAGTGTGAGGTCGATGCCGTCGACGTAGGCGTTGCCCGCGCCCCGCAGCTCGAGTCGAGGCTCGCCGAGCACGGTGCCCGGTTCGGGTCCGGGGAAGTACGCCGAGATGGGGCGGCCGACCATGCGCCGCACGAGTTCGTCGGTGTCGAGCTCTGCGGCCGGGCCGCTCGAGACGAGCGCACCGTCCTTCAGCACGGTGATCGTGTCGCAGAGGTCGAAGATCTCCTTCAGCCGGTGCGAGACGTAGAGGATGGCGACGCCGCGCGCCTGCAGGCGCCGCACGATCGCGTAGAGCAGCTCGACCTCGTGGTCGGCGAGGGCCGCGGTCGGCTCGTCCATCTGGATGACGCGGGCGTCGACCGAGAGGGCCTTCACGATCTCGACGATCTGCTGCTCGGCCACGGTGAGCGTGCGCACCGGGGCATCCGCGTCGATGGAGTCGATGCCGAGCTCGGCGAGCAGCGAGCGGGTCTCTGCGAGCATCGCCTTGCGGTCGACGAGGCCGCGCCGCTTCGGCTCGCGGCCGAGGAAGACGTTCTGGGCGACCGTGCGGTCGGGCAGCAGGTTGAACTCCTGGAAGACGGTGGCGAGCCCGACGCGGGCGGCCTGCACGGGATGGGTGAATGCGACGGTCTCGCCCCCGAGCCGCACGCTGCCCGCATCGCGCTCGTAGACGCCGGCCAGGATCTTCATGAACGTCGACTTGCCCGCGCCGTTCTCGCCGACGAGTCCGTGCACCTCGCCGGCGCGGAGCGTGAGCCCGACGCCGCGCAGCACGGTCACCCCGAAGAACGACTTCTCGAGGCCCTCGGCGACGAGCACCGGCTCGCCGGGCGACACGGTCGCGCCGGCGAGGCGCCCGACCTCTGCGGTGCCGCTCACGAGGCCACCTCCACCCAGTCGCGACGTGCGGCCGAGGCGAGCACGGCCTCGGTGACCTGCGCCGCGCGCAAGCCGTCGGCGAAGGTCGGCAGCCCCTCGGGTCGCGCCCCGTCGATCGCGGCGTAGGCATCGGCGACGAAGGCGTTGAACGCGTCCTGATAGCCCATCGGATGGCCGGCGGGCACGAGCGCGAGGCGCGCGGCGTCGGCGGCGAGGCGCGCCGGATCGCGCTCGACGATGCTCGATGCCGTGGTGCGCCCGACCCACAGGGTGTCGGGTCGCTCCTGTTCGAACCGCACGCTCGCGTCGGTGCCGGCGAGCTCGATCGAGAGCGCGTTCTTGCGCCCCGGCGCGACCTGCGAGACGAGCAGCGTGCCGAGTGCGCCCGACGCGAGCTCGACGACGAGGGCGACGAGGTCTTCGGTCTCGATCGCCGAGTGGTCGGCCCGCTCGGGGTAGACGGTGCTGGCGCGCGCGGCGAGCCGCACGATGCGCTCGCCAGCCACGAACTCGACGAGGTCGACCAGGTGCGAACCGATGTCGGCGAAGGCCCGCGACGGCCCGCCGAGGCTCACGTCGACGCGCCAGTCGTCGTCGTGCGGCGTCGCCAGCCAGTCCTGCAGGTAGGCGCCGTTGACGCTCAGCAGCCGGCCGGTCTCTCCGGCGGCGACCCGGGCGCGCGCCTCGCGGGCCAGCGGGTGGCAGCGGTAGACGAACGGCACGGCGGCCCCGAGTCCGCGTCCGGTGGCGAGCTCGGCCAGC
>JBDIAF010000255.1:0-3638 GCA_039812245.1 Agromyces sp.
CCGTGCTCGTCCGCCGGGTCGAGGTCGTGAGCGAGGGGCGCGGGCCCGAGGCATCCGCCCGCGACGCCCGCTACGCCGCGCTCGACGACGCGGCCCGCGAGACCGGGGCCGAGACGGTGCTGCTCGGCCACACGCTCGACGACCAGGCCGAGACGGTGCTGCTCGGGCTCGCCCGCGGCTCGGGCGCCGCGAGCCTCATGGGCATGGCCCCGCAGCAGGGGCGCTACGCGCGGCCGCTGCTCGGCATCCGCCGGGCGCAGACCCGGCAGGCCTGCCTCGATGCTGGGCTCGAGCCGTGGGACGACCCGCAGAACCTCGACCCCGGGTTCGCCCGGGTGCGCGTGCGCGAGCGGGTGCTGCCCGTGCTCGAGGCCGAGCTGGGACCGGGCATCGCCGAGGCGCTCGCCCGCACGGCCGAGCAGCTGCGCGAGGACGAGCAGGCCTTCGACGAGCAGATCGAGGAGTTCATCGAGGAGATCTGCGAGCCCGCAGAGGCCGGCATCGCCGTCTCGGTCGCCGCGCTCGAGGCGAACCCGGCGGCGCTGCGCCAGCGCATCATCCGCCACGTCGTCGCGAGCGAGTTCGGGGTGTCGCTCAGCCGCGCCCAGACGCTCGCGGTCGCGCGCCTCGTGACCGACTGGCACGGGCAGGGTCCGGTCGACCTGCCGGGCGGCGCGCTCGCCACCCGGGCGGGGCGGCACGTGGTGTTCTCGACGACCGGCGCGACCGAGCTGCTGCCGCACGACCACTGAGCACCGATCGCGCTCGCATAGGATCGTTGCATGCACGCGAGCGACATCGACGGCGACCTCACCGAGATCCTCGTCACCGAGGCCGAGATCCACGCGAAACTGGCCGAGCTCGCTCGGCAGATCGAGGCCGACTACGAGGGCCGCGACATCCTGCTCGTCGGCGTGCTGAAGGGGGCGGTCATGGTCATGGCCGACCTCGCGCGCGAGCTGCGGCCGCACCTCTCGATGGACTGGATGGCCGTCTCGAGCTACGGCGCCGGCACCCAGTCGTCGGGCGTCGTGAAGATCCTGAAGGACCTCGACACCGACCTCACCGGCCGCCACGTGCTCATCGTGGAGGACATCATCGACTCGGGCCTCACCCTCAGCTGGCTGCTCGAGAACCTGCGCTCGCGCGGCGCCGCCTCGGTCGAGATCTGCGCCCTCCTGCGCAAGCCCGACGCGGCCAAGGTCGAGGTCGCGGTGAAGTACCTCGGCTTCGACATCCCGAACCAGTTCGTGGTCGGCTACGGCCTCGACTACGCCGAGCGCTACCGCAACCTGCGCGACGTCGCGATCCTCGCCCCGCACGTCTACTCCTGAGCCCTCAGCGAACAGTCAGGCGGTACTCGGCCTGGCGGCGCTAGCCTTGCAAGACCATGAACATGAAGAAGATCCTGCGCGGTCCGGTCATCTACATCCTGATCGCCGCGATCGTGGTGTGGATCGGCGCGAGCCTCATCACGGCCTCCGGGTTCAAAGAGGTCTCGACGCAAGAGGGCCTCGAGCTGCTGAGCGACGGCAAGGTCGCCGCGGCGAAGATCGTCGACGGTGAGAACCGCGTCGACCTCACGCTCGCGAAGGCCGACGAGAAGCTCGGCACGCAGGTGCAGTTCTACTACGTGACCCCGCGCGGCACCGACGTCGTCAACGCGGTCGACGACGCGAACCTGAAGGACGGCTTCAACGACGAGGTCCCGCAGCCCAACTGGTTCCTCTCGATGCTCGGCATCCTGCTGCCGCTGCTGCTCATCGGCCTCTTCTTCTGGATCATGCTCTCGGGCATGCAGGGCGGCGGCAACCGCGTCATGCAGTTCGGCAAGTCGAAGGCGAAGCTCGTCTCGAAGGAGAGCCCCAAGGTCACCTTCGACGACGTCGCCGGCGCCGACGAGGCCATCGAGGAGCTGCACGAGATCAAGGAATTCCTGAAGGAGCCGGCGAAGTTCCAGGCCGTCGGCGCCCGCATCCCCAAGGGCGTGCTGCTGTACGGCCCTCCCGGCACGGGCAAGACCCTGCTCGCGCGCGCCGTCGCCGGCGAGGCGGGCGTGCCCTTCTACTCGATCTCGGGTTCCGACTTCGTCGAGATGTTCGTGGGCGTCGGCGCGAGCCGGGTGCGCGACCTGTTCGACCAGGCCAAGCAGAACGCGCCGGCCATCATCTTCGTCGACGAGATCGACGCCGTCGGCCGCCACCGCGGCGCCGGCATGGGCGGCGGCCACGACGAGCGCGAGCAGACGCTCAACCAGCTCCTCGTCGAGATGGACGGCTTCGACCCCAAGACCAACGTCATCATGATCGCGGCGACGAACCGCCCCGACATCCTCGACCCGGCCCTCCTGCGCCCGGGCCGCTTCGACCGCCAGATCGGCGTCGACGCCCCCGACCTCAAGGGCCGCCAGCGCATCCTCGAGGTGCACTCGAAGGGCAAGCCGCTCGCCAAGGGCGTCGACCTCGAGGTGCTCGCGCGCAAGACGCCCGGCTTCACGGGCGCCGACCTGGCCAACGTGCTGAACGAGGCCGCGCTGCTCACGGCGCGCTCGAACGCGCAGCTCATCGACAACCGCGCCCTCGACGAGGCCGTCGACCGCGTGATCGCCGGCCCGCAGCGTCGCACCCGCGTGATGAAGGACAAGGAGAAGCTCATCACGGCCTACCACGAGGGCGGCCACGCGCTCGCGGCGGCGGCGATGAACTACACCGACCCCGTGACGAAGATCACGATCCTGCCGCGCGGTCGCGCCCTCGGCTACACGATGGTGCTGCCGCTGGAGGACAAGTACTCGGTCACCCGCAACGAGCTGCTCGACCAGCTGACCTACGCCATGGGCGGCCGCGTCGCGGAGGAGATCGTGTTCCACGACCCCTCGACGGGCGCCTCGAACGACATCGAGAAGGCCACGTCGACCGCGCGCAAGATGGTCACCGACTACGGCATGTCGGCCAACGTCGGCGCCGTGAAGCTCGGGCAGTCCTCGGGCGAGATGTTCCTCGGCCGCGACATGGGCCACCAGCGCGACTACTCCGAGGGCATCGCCGAGAAGGTCGACGCCGAGGTGCGCGCGCTCATCGAGCAGGCGCACGACGAGGCGTGGCAGGTGCTGAACGACAACCGCGACATCCTCGACAAGCTGGCGGCCGAGCTGCTCGAGCGCGAGACGCTCGACCACAACCAGATCGCCGAGATCTTCAAGGACGTGAAGAAGCTGCCCGAGCGGCCGCTGTGGCTCTCGAGCGACCGGCGCCCGGTCTCCGACGTGCCCCCGATCGCGTTCCCGGTCGACAAGCTGCCGATCGACGGCTCGCTCGTCGACGGCGGGATCGACTCGTCGGACCTCCCCGAGGAGTCGCCCGCGAAGCCCGCCTCGCCGCGATCGAACCCGCGGCCCGCGACGGCGTGACGCGGCGGGCCGGGCGATGACCGCCGCGGACGCCTCCGGCGGCGCCGCGCGTGCCGCCGACGCCGTCGTCGGGCCCCGAGACGCTCCAGCCGTCGACACCGGGCGCCCAGCCGTCGACACCGGGCGCATCGAGCGCGCGGTGCACGAGATCCTGCTGGCCATCGGCGAGGACCCGGATCGGCCCGGCCTCGCGCGCACCCCGCAGCGGGTGGCCGAGGCGTACGCCGAG
>JBDIAF010000256.1:0-3624 GCA_039812245.1 Agromyces sp.
GCGCGAACCGCGCGACGTCGACGCGGCGGAGCAGCTGGGCGTGCTCGATGCTTCCGCGGCAGCCGAGGGCCTCGAAGGCGTCGAGCACCATGGCGTTCGCCCGGTCGCCGATCGCGTGCACCGCGGGGACGATGCCCGCTCCGCTCGCGCGGCGCATGAGCGGCACGAGCTCGTCGGACGGGATCGTGGCCAGGCCCTCGGGGTGCTCGGCGGCCTCGAGGCCGGGGTACGGGTCGAAGCACCACGCGGTGCGGGTGTTGAGCGAGCCGTCGGTGATCGCCTTCGCGCCGCCGACCGTGACGAGTCCACCGGTGCCGGCGACGGGGTCGCCGGTGCGCAGGCCGTCGGCGATGCCGCGATCGAGGTGCTGCGGGTAGATGCCGAACGACACCCGCAGCGGGAATCGGCCGCCGGCGGCGCGTCGGGCCCAGTCGTCCACGTTCCAGCGCATCTCGTAGTCGACCACGCCGACGACCCCGCGCTCGGCCGCCCTGACCGCGGCCTGCGCCACCCACTCGTCGAGCACCTCGTCGGCGACGTCGTCGAGCTCTCGCACGAGCGCGAAGCACGCCTGCTCGCGCAGCACGCCGTCGGCGGGCGGCTCGACGCAGTGCCGCCGCGCCGCCGCCGTGTTGATCCAGCAGGCGTGCAGGTCGGCGGCGACGAGCACCACCGGGGCGTCGCCCGCGGCGCGGTCGAGCTGCTCGAGCGAGGGCGCATCGGCCCAGAGCGCGTCGCGGTAGCCGAAGCCGGCGACCTCGCGCTCGCCCCCGGCGACGGCGTCGGCGACGAGGGCGGATGCCTCGGCGGCGGAGCCCGCCGTGGACAGGTCGAGCCGGCGGGACACCATCGCCCACTGCGAGAGGTGCACATGGCGGTCGTGCAGGCCGGGGATCAGGAAGCGGCCCTCGAGTGCGACGCGCCGGGCAGCCCCGCTCGGGTGCGCCCGCCCCACCGGGCTGATCGCCACGACTCGACCGCCTGCGAGCTCGACGTCGAAGGCGCCGTCGACGCCCGGCAGGCGGGCGCCGACGAGGAGCAGCGGCTCCGGGGCATCCGGGGCGTCCGGATCGCCGTCGGCGCCCCTCAGGCCTGGCACGACGGGCACCAGTACAGCTTGCGGGCGCCCATCTCCTCCAGCACGATGTGCGTGCCGCAGACGCGGCAGGGCAGCCCCTCGCGCTTGTACACCCAGTGGCGGTCCGCGCGATTGGCCATCGCAGCGCGGTACGCCTCGCCCTCGAGCCCGTCCATCGTCATCATCTGGCCGGTCTCGACCCCGATGCGCAGCAGGCGCGCCCAGTCGCGCCACAGCTCGCGCACGAGCGCTTCGGGCACCAGCCTGCCAGGGGTGTGCGGGTTGAGCCTCGCCCGGAACAGCAGTTCGGCGCGGTACACGTTGCCGATGCCGGCGACGACGTTCTGGTCCATGAGCAGCAGGCCGATCGGCGTCGGCTTCCGGCGCACGGTCGCGGTGAAGCGGTCTTCGGAGGACGGCCCGGGGTCGAGCAGCGGATCGGGACCGAGCTTCGCGACGATCTGCTCGACCTGCGCCGGGTCGAGCACCTCGCACGCGGTGGGGCCGCGGAGATCGGCGCAGACCGAGTCGGTGAGCAGGCGCACCCGCACCTGCCCGATCGGCTCCGGCGGGAAGGTCTCGAGCCCCGCGCCCTCCTTCTCGGACTCGGACATGCGCAGCCGGGTCTTGCGCGGCGCACCGATCGAGTGCAGCGAGTTCTCGCCGGCCGTGTCGAGCACGACGGCGTCGGGGTTCGGCGCGTCGAGGAAGGTGCCGCGCTGGTTCGTCTGGCCCATGCGCCCGTTGGCCGAGGCGATCGTCGCGTCCATCAGGATCTCGCCGGCGAAGTCCCATGCGCCGTACATGCCGAGGTGCACCCGCAGCCAGCGGTCGCCCTCGAAGCCGAGGAACATCTGCTTGCCCACGGCGCGGGCGTCGGTCATGCGCCGCCCGTCGAGGTCTGCCGCGCCCTCGGCGAAGCGGCCCTGCGGGCTCGACGCCGCGACCACGTGCCCGACGAAGTTGCGCTCGAACTGCCGGGTGATGCGGTGGACGGAGTGACCCTCGGGCATCCGCTCGGCCTACGCCCCGAGCCCCGGCGCCTGCGCTGAGCCCGCCGAAGCGTCGACGCCCTTGCCGGCGATGTCGCCGGTCGTCTCGTACTCGGCGAGCTGGGCGATGCGGCGCACGTGGCGCTCGTCGCCCGAGAAGGGTTCGGCGATGAAGGCGTCGATGTAGCGGATCGCCTCCTCGACGGTGTGCTGGCGGGCGCCGATCGAGATGACGTTGGCGTCGTTGTGCTGGCGCGCGAGGATCGCGGTGTCCATGCTCCAGACCAGGGCGGCGCGGATGCCTCGCACCTTGTTCGCCGCGATCTGCTCGCCGTTGCCCGATCCGCCGAAGACGATGCCGAGCGCCCTGACGCCCGCGGCCTGGTCGCGGGCGACCCCGAGCGCGGCGTTGATGCAGAAGGCCGGGTAGTCGTCGAGCGCGTCGTACTCGGTCGGACCGTGGTCGATCACCTCGTGGCCCGCGTTGCCGAGGTGGTCGACGAGGGTACGGCTGAACTCGAGGCCGGCGTGATCGGTCGCGATGTGGATGCGCATGGTGACGATTCTAGGGAGTCGGCAGCCACCGGATGCCCCGGCCGTGCGGTTGCGCCCAGGCCAGCTGCTCGCCGTCGAGGGCCAGCACGACGTCGCTCGGCGCGTGGGGCGCCTCGTCGCGGGTGCGGATGCCGGGGAAGACCGGAGCCGCCTCGACCGACAGCCAGTGCCCCGGCAACGCGCGCACCTGCCGTTCGAACCGCGCGCGGCCCACGTCGTCGAGGTACATGAGCACGGCGGTGTGGAAGACGACGAGCGTGGCGTCGGAAGGCGCCTCCGCCGCGAGCGCGCCGAGCCGCTCGTTGAGATCGCCGGCCACGATCCGCGGCGGGTCGGCGGCCGCGATGGCCGCCGCGGCCCTGAGCCGGCGGCGGCGGTCGTCGTGCTCGGGCCAGACGAGCGCGTCGAGCCAGGCGAGGTCGTCGGGGCGGGCGACGTCGAGCGGATGCAGGTCGATGCCCGCGCGCCACACCACCTCGGGCGGCGCCAGCGGCAGCGGCGGGTCGCCGCTGACCTCGCACTCCAGCACGACGGAGCCCGCCGCGGTCGGTTCGATCTCGACGACCGCGCCGTCCTCCCGCCGGTAGCGATAGCCGTAGCGGTCGGGGAAGAGGCAGAGCCCGGCGGACGCACCCACCTCGAGGAGCGCGAGAGGGCCGGGCAGCCCGGCGAGCACCGGCAGGTGCAGCGCGCAGCGACCGGCCTCGTTGGTCTGCGTCGCATGCGTCTCGGCCGTCGCCCGGACATCGGGCCAGTGCGCGTGGAGCCAGTCGCGGAACTCCTCGTACGGGCCCGCTTCTGCGCCGAGCAGGCGCGCCGCTGAGAAGACGAGGTTCGGCTGGCGCTTCGCCGGAGGGAGCCCGTCGATGAGCGCCGCGGTCGCGGCGTCGCCGGCGACGCCGCTCGCCCATGCCTCGTAGCAGGCCGAGAGCCCGCGCGCCTCGCGCTCGGCGAAGACGCGGTACCGCTCGGCGGTCGGCACCGTTCCGTCCACGCTCG
>JBDIAF010000257.1:0-3622 GCA_039812245.1 Agromyces sp.
ACTCCGACGACTGCCTGCGCCAGCTCGCGCTGATGAGCAGCGACGGCATCGGCATGGCGATCCTCTCGTTCGTCCCGGTGCTGCTCCTGCTGCTCGCGGCGTGGGCGCTCTTCCGCGGGCGACGGTTCGGTCTCTGGCTGGCGATCGCCGTGAACGTCGCCGTGCTCCTCTTCGCCCGCAGCAACTTCGACCTGAGCAACACGCTGAACGAGATCGAGGCGGGCGACTGGTCGGCCTTCGACCTCGGCGAACTGCTCGTCTGGGCGCTGGCGGCGGCGCTGCTGCCGATCGGCGTCATCGTGCTGCTCGTCGCCACACGACGACGGTTCCGACTGCGTGCCCCGCGCCGCGACGTCCGGCGCTTCACCTGGACCGTCGTCGGCTCGTTCCTGGTGCTCGCGGGCGGGTACTTCGCCGTGGGGCTCGCCACGATCGGCGAGTACTGGCCGCCGGCGACGCCGGTCGACCTCATCATCGACACCTTCAAGCGGTTCATCCCGCCGCACTTCGTCGCGGCCACCGACCCGATCGTGCTGCCCGGCCACGACCTCGCGAGCTTCCTCTACGACTGGGTGGGCGTCGCGTTCTGGGCGATCTTCATCGGCGCGGCGATCCGGTTGCTGACCCGTTCGACGGCCGAGGCGGGGGCCGCGGGGGAGGAGCGATTCCGAGCACTGCTGCGCGAGCACGGCGGCGGCACCATGGCGTTCATGGGCACCTGGCCCGGCAACACGCCCTGGTACAGCCCCGACGGCGAGGCGGCCGTCGCGTACCGCGTCATCAACGACATCGCGATCACGATGTCCGACCCCATCTGCGCACCCGAGCGCGCCGAGCAGACCGTCCGCGAGTTCGCGGAGTTCTGCGACCGCAACAACTGGCAGCCGGTCTTCTACAGCGTGCACCCGCAGTACCTGCCGATCTTCGAGGGCCTCGGCTGGGAGCACCTGTCGGTCGGCGAGGAGACCCTGGTGCGCACGACCGGTCTCGAACTGACCGGCAAGCCGTGGCAGAAGGTGCGCCAGGCGCTCAACCGCGGCATCAAGGAGGGGCTCACCACGGTGTGGACCACCTGGGACGAGCTGCCCCTCGCCACGATCGCCGAGATCAACGCCATCTCCGAGGAGTGGGTCGCCGAGAAGGAGCTGCCCGAGATGGGGTTCACGCTCGGTGCGATGGAGGAGTTGAAGGATCCCGAGGTCAAGCTCATGCTCGCGATCGGCGCGGACGGGCGCATGCAGGCCATCACGAGCTGGCTGCCGGTCTACCGAGGTGGCGAGGTCGTCGGTTGGACCATCGACTTCATGCGACGCACGGATGCCTCGATGAACGGCGTCATGGAATTCCTGATCGCCTCGGCGGCGCTGCACATGAAGGAGACCGGCGCCGAGGTGCTGAGCCTCTCAGGTGCGCCGCTCGCCACGAAGCCGCTCGCCCCCGGCGAAGAGCCGCCCGCGCCGACGGCCATGACCGGGCTGCTCGAGTGGCTCGGCAAGACCCTCGAACCGGCCTACGGCTTCAGCTCGCTGTTCCGCTTCAAGGCCAAGTTCAACCCCGAGTACGAGACCATCTCGATGGCCTACCCCGACCCGCTCGCCCTGCCGGCGATCGGCATCGCCATCGGAAAGGCGTACCTGCCCGAGGTCTCGCCGAAGGAGGCGGTGGCGCTCGTCAAGACGCTCACGAAGAGCGACTGAGCCGGATGCCTCGCACCCGGCGCTCACAGCGGCGACGGGTCAGCGGCCGGGGTCGTCGCGCCGGCGGGCGGCCTCGAGCGAGCCGGCCGAGATCGCCGCGTCGTCGTCCAGGCCGACCCGTGAGCCCGCCGAGATGCCGCGCCAGCGCGCGAGGTGGTACCAGGGGTTCACGGCGAGCCAGCGCAGCTTCTCGCCCGCGCCGTAGTCGCCATCGCGGAGGATGCGGGAGCTGTCGCGCAGGGCGCCCGCGGCGGCGTGGGCGAGCGCGCGTACCGGCGACACGGGCGGCACCGAGTGCCCCGATCGCCGCTGTCCGACCGTCTCGTCGAACATCCGGCTGCGGTACTCGCCGATGGTCGCGTCGTTCGAGTGCAGCACGGCGCCGGCCGGCGAGTACGCGATCGCGTGCCCGGCGGTGAGGGCGTCGCGCGCGAAGGCGAAGTCCTCGGAGTAGGAGACGTCGCGATACGGGAGCACCTCGGTGAGGAACGCCCGGGTCGTCGCCGCGTTCACGTCGGAGTAGAACGAGAGCCGGTCGAGCTCGGCGTCGTCGGCGCCCTCGGGCAGGGTTCGCACCGAGACTCGGTCGCGCGGCCCCTGCATGTCGAAGGCGAGCTCGATGTCGTACTTCTGCAGGGGGAAGGCGTGCGGGCGCGGGAGCTGCCGTCCGAAGACGCCGACGACCCCCGGTTGCGCGAGCGGGGCGACGAGCTCGCGCAGCCAGTGCGGCCCCGCCGGCGTGGCGTCCTGCGTCAGGAAGGCGACGACCCGGCCGCGGGCGAGCCGTGCACCGAGGTTGCGCGTGCGGCCGTGGCCGAACTCGGCGTTCGGGATCTCGTGGAGGCGCACCTCGGGGCGGGCGCGCACGACGTCGAGCGAGGCATCCGTCGACCCCGAGTCGATGACGAGCGTCTCGATCGTGCCCGCACCCTGCTGCGCGGCGATCGCGTCGAGCACCTCGGCGAGGTAGCGCTCGCCGTTGAACGTCGGGATGACGACGGTGACGTCGATCCCGGAACTGGGCTCACCGTCGACCTTGGGCACGCCGTCGATCATAGGTCGGAAGGGGCGGGCGCGCTTAGAGCGGGCGCTGCATCGCGCGATCGAAGGTGCCGACGAAGACGGAGCCCGGATCGCTCCAGTCGGTGTCGGCCACCGACTTCGCGATGAGCGCCGAGTACTCGGCCTGGCCGGGGCGGTCGATCGCGGCGAGCAGCCGGTCGGCCAGGGCCGCCGGCGACATGGGCGTGAACTCGACGTGCTCGTTGTCGAGCACGCCGCGGGTGTTGGGCGCGTCGTTCACGACGGGCACGACCCCGGCGGCCATCACCTCGATCGGCAGCAGCGACATGTTCGTGAGCGAGAGGATGAGCCCGGCCGCGCAGCGGTTGTAGATGGCGTTGAGCTCGGCGATGTCGACCGCGGAGTGGTTGACGTAGGGGAACGGCACGTCGTAGCCAGACATGTCCCAGCCGACGAGGTTGATCGTGACGTCGGGCCGGCGCCGGTGCAGCTCCTGCAGGGCGAGCAGGCCGAACTCGGTGGCGCGGCGGGGAGTGGGCGGCCGCGCATAGAAGAGCACCTCGTTGCGCGGCTTCGTGTTCACCCGCGAGTAGCGGTCGGGGTCGATCGCGTAGTCGTAGTGGTCGCAGCTCATGCCGTAGTCGTCGCGCAGCTTCTCGGCGAGCCAGGCGCCGGCCGAGAAGCCGTGGAAGCCCAACCGGTAGCTGTTCTCGGCGGCGGCGTAGTCGCTGCCCCACGGGAAGAACGCCGGCTCGAAGTCCTGCGCGAAGATGAAGCGCTTGGCCGTTCCCTGGTAGCGGTGGGCGGCGTAGGCGGCCTCCCAGTCGCAGGCGACGATGGCGTCGAAGTCGCCCTCGATGCCCGCCTCGGGGTCGTAGACGCGCATCTCGCCCCGGATCTCG
>JBDIAF010000258.1:0-3618 GCA_039812245.1 Agromyces sp.
GAGGCCGAGCGCGATCGCCGCTCGGCGCTGCGCGTCGAGCGCGCGCAGGTAGGCGCGGTTGGGCTCGTCGGCCCACGGCACGGCCGCCCCGCGGCTCCAGCCGGATGCCTCGAGCTGCGCCCTGGCGAGCTCGGCCGATGCCGCGGCGAAGGCGTACGCCTCGATGGCCCGCCCCTCGGAGTCGGCGAGGTCGGCCAGCTCGGCCCAGGCGAGCGGCGACGACGGGTGATCTGCGACGACGCCCTGGACTGCACCGCGATCGCTCGCGGCGAGGGCCTCGCGCACCTCTGGTTCGTCGGCGAGAGACGCGGAGGTCTCGGCCGGTGCTTCGTCGGGAGTCACACCTCACCCTATCGCGAGGGGCTCTCGGGGCCCGGGATGCCCCGCGCGAGGCATCCCGGCCCGGGCCGAACCACGCGATGTGCGCGATGTCACGCGGTCGCGCGCGCAACTAGGCTTGAGCGCATGTCGAAGGTCCTCACTTCCCTGCCCGCCGGCGAACGCGTCGGCATCGCCTTCTCCGGTGGTCTCGACACCTCGGTCGCGGTCGCATGGATGCGCGAGAAGGGGGCGGTGCCGTGCACGTACACCGCCGACCTCGGCCAGCCCGACGAGCCCGACGTCGAGGCGGTGCCGGGCCGCGCCCTCGAGTACGGGGCCGAGCTCAGCCGCCTCGTCGACTGCCGCGCCTCGCTCGTCGAAGAGGGCCTGGTGGCGCTGCAGTGCGGCGCCTTCCACATCCGCTCGGGCGGCAAGACCTACTTCAACACCACCCCGCTCGGCCGCGCGGTCACGGGCACGCTGCTCGTGCGCGCGATGATGGAGGACGGCGTCGACATCTGGGGCGACGGCTCGACCTACAAGGGCAACGACATCGAGCGGTTCTACCGCTACGGCCTCATGGCCAACCCGCGGCTGCGCATCTACAAGCCCTGGCTCGACTCGGCGTTCGTCACCGAGCTCGGCGGCCGGCAGGAGATGAGCGAGTGGCTGCAGGAGCGCGACCTCCCCTACCGCGCCAGCGCCGAGAAGGCGTACTCGACCGACGCGAACATCTGGGGCGCGACGCACGAGGCGAAGGTGCTCGAAGAGCTGAGCGCCGGCATCACCACGGTCGAGCCGATCATGGGCGTGAAGTTCTGGGACGAGCAGGTGGCGATCGCCGCCGAGGACGTCACCGTGCGCTTCGAGCAGGGCCGGCCCGTCGCGATCAACGGCGTCGAGTTCTCCGACCCGGTCGAGCTGGTGCTCGAGGCGAACCGCATCGGCGGCCGCCACGGCCTCGGCATGAGCGACCAGATCGAGAACCGCATCATCGAGGCGAAGTCGCGCGGCATCTACGAGGCGCCGGGCATGGCGCTGCTGCACCTGACGTACGAGCGGCTGCTCAACGCGATCCACAACGAGGACACGATCGCGAACTACCACAACGAGGGCCGGCGCCTCGGCCGCCTCATGTACGAGGGCCGCTGGCTCGACCCGCAGTCGCTCATGCTGCGCGAGTCGATCGTGCGCTGGGTCGCCTCGGCCGTGACCGGCGAGGTCACCGTGCGCCTGCGCCGCGGCGACGACTACACGATCATGAACACCTCGGGCCCGGCGTTCAGCTACCAGCCCGAGAAGCTCTCGATGGAGCGCGTCGGCGACGCGGCCTTCGGCCCCGAAGACCGCATCGGCCAGCTCACCATGCGCAACCTCGACATCGCCGATTCTCGATCGAGACTCGAGCAGTACGCGCATCTGGGCATCGTGGGCGGCGCGACCGCCGCCCTCGTGGGAGACCTGGCCGAGGGCGAGGCATCCGCCATCGCCGCAGCCGCCGACGACGCGGCCGACGCAGCCACCGACGCGGCCAACGAAGCCGCCGCCTTCGACCTCGGCACCGACTGATGAGCGGGCTCGAGGTCGGCGGTGTCATCGGCGGCGGCCTCGTGCTGCTCAACTGGGTGATCTGCGTCGTCGCACTGATCGTCATCCCGAAGGACCGCAAGCCCACCGCCGCGATGGCGTGGCTGCTCGCGATCTTCCTGATCCCGTTCGTGGGCATCGTGCTGTTCCTGCTCATCGGCAACGCCAAGCTGCCGAGGAAGCGGCGCGAGCGGCAGAAGGAGGTCGACGGCATCATCGCCGCGAGCGTCGACACCGCCGACTACGTGGCCGACCGCTCGGCGTGGCCCGCCTGGTTCGCGTCGATCGTGCGGCAGAACCGCACCCTCGGGGCGCTGCCGGCCTCCGGCGGCAACCGGGCCGAGCTCTTCGGCGACTACCAGGGCTCGATCGACCGGATGGCGGCCGAGATCGACACCGCCGAGCGCTTCGTCAACATCGAGTTCTTCATCGTCGCGTGGGACGACACCACGCGCGAGTTCTTCGCCGCCATGGAGCGCGCGGTGCAGCGCGGCGTGACGGTGCGCCTGCTGATGGACCACATCGCCTCGGCGAAGGTGCCGATCCACAAGCAGACCGTCGCCGAGCTCGACCGCATCGGGGTCGAGTGGCGCTACCTGCTGCCGGTCAAGCCGTTCAAGGGGCAGTTCCAGCGGCCCGACCTGCGCAACCACCGCAAGCTCGTCGTCGTCGACGGCCAGGTCGCGTTCACCGGCTCGCAGAACCTCATCTCGCGCGACTACGACTCGCCGAAGAACCAGAAGCGCGGGCTGAAGTGGCAGGAGCTCGTGACCCGGGTCACCGGCCCAACGGTCGCGGCGATCAACACGGTCTTCCTCTCCGACTGGTACGCCGAGACCGGCGAGGACCTGCAGCAGACCGCGCACCTGCCGGTCGCCGAGGTGGCCGTCGACGCTTCGCCCGACGCGCTGGTCTGCCAGATCGTGCCGAGCGGTCCCTCCTTCGACGAGGAGAACAACCTGCGCATGTTCCTCGGCCTCGTGAACGCCGCGCAGCACCGGGTCATCATCACGAGCCCCTACTTCGTGCCCGACGAGGCGATGATGTACGCGATCACCTCGGCGAGGTTCCGCGGCCTCGACGTGCAGCTCTTCGTCTCCGAGATCGGCGACCAGGGCATGGTGTGGCACGCGCAGCGCTCGTACTACGAGCCGCTGCTGAAGGCGGGCGTGCGCATCTTCATGTACCCCGGCCCGTTCATCCTGCACTCGAAGCACATGTCCATCGACGACGACATCGCGTTCATCGGCTCGAGCAACATGGACATCCGCTCGTTCCTGCTGAACTTCGAGATCTCGATGCTCGTGCGCGGCGAGTCGTTCGTCCGCGACATGCGCGAGGTCGAGGCGGGCTACCGCGAGATCAGCCGCGAGCTCACGCTCGACGACTGGCACCGCGAGCCGAGGAAGGCGAAGTTCCTCGACGGGGTCGCGCGCCTCACCTCGGCGCTCGAATAGCGAGACGGGATGCCTCGGCGGCCCGCCGGGGCATCCGCGCACCACCTGCTGTAACTTGCACACTCGTGTGCAAGTTCTGTACACTCGATCCATGCCGTCCGTCATCTCCGCCGCGCCTCGCGCGCCCCGCCGGGACGCGGCCGAGAACCGCGAAGCCCTGCTCACCGCCGCGGCCGTCACGCTCGCCGCGGCTCCCGACGCGCCGCTCGAGGCGATCGCCTCGGCCGCCGGCCTCGCCCGCCGCGCCGTCTAC
>JBDIAF010000259.1:0-3616 GCA_039812245.1 Agromyces sp.
CCGCCCGACACATCCAGTGCGGACTCGCGGATGTGGTCGACGAAGCCGTACTCGAGGGCCTCCTGCGCCGAGAACCAGCGGTCGCGGTCGCCGTCGGCGTTGATCTGCTCGACGGTCTTGCCCGTCTGCGCAGCGGTGATCTCGGCGAGTCGCTTCTTCATGTCCAGGATGAGCTGCGCCTGGGTCTGGATGTCGCTCGCCGTACCGCCGAAGCCGCCGTGGGGCTGGTGCAGCAGCACGCGCGCGTTGGGGGTGATGTAGCGCTTGCCCTTGGTGCCGGCGGTCAGCAGCAGCTGCCCCATCGACGCCGCCATGCCGATGCCGACCGTGACGATGTCGTTCGGCACGAACTGCATGGTGTCGTAGATCGCCATGCCCGCCGTGATCGAGCCGCCCGGCGAGTTGATGTAGAGGTAGATGTCCTTCTTCGGGTCTTCTGCGGCCAGCAGAAGCAGCTTCGCGGCGATCTCGTTCGCGTTGTCGTCGCGCACCTCGGAACCGAGCCAGATGATGCGGTCCTTCAGCAGTCGATCGAATACACCCGGCTGCGGTGTCGGTTCGGCCATGGATGTCGCTCCGTTTCGTTGTCGCGTTGGAATCGAATCTATCCGTTGCAACACCGGCGGGCGGGGCTGTTCGCCCTAGGCGGATGCCGCGTCGCGGCGCAGCCCGCGGGCGTACGCGGCCAGCGAACGGCGGTACTGCGGAAGGTGCGCCGACAGGGCTTCGAGCGCCTCGGACGCCGCCCGGCGCGGCTCGCCCGCATCGATCAGCGCGAGGGCCCGGAACGCCGCGACGGCATCGGCGAGGTCGCCGGCCCCGTCGCCGATCCCGTCGAGCAGCGCGAGCGCCTCGTGTGCGCGCCCGAGCACGCGAACGGTCGAGGCGAGCTGGATGGTGGCCTCGACGCGGGCGCGTCCGGCGAGGCCGAGCTCGAGGGCGCGGCGGTAGTACGCCTCGGCCTCGGCCTCGAGACCGGCGGAGTCGCGGGCGCCGCCGGCCTCGAACGGCCCGCGAGGGTCGCCCTCGGGCAGCTCGGCCGCGAGGGCGTCGATGCGACGGATCACCTCGGCCTCGCCCAGCTCATCCGCGGCCGCCCAGACGGCGTCGACCTCATCCTGCCAACGGCTCGGCATGCTGTTCCTTCCCTCCCCCGTCGGCGGACGCGAAGGGGCCGGATGCGCGATGCATCCGGCCCCTTCTGCGAACGTCGACCGACTACTCGGCGTCGGCCTTCTTGGTCGAGCGCTTCTTCGGCGCAGGCTTCTCGGCGGCCTCGGCGTCGTCGGCCTTCTTGGCCGCCTTCTTCTTGGCGGCGGGCTTCTCCTCGGCGGCCTCGGCCTCCTCGACGATCTCCTCGGCCTCGGCGACGACCTCGGCCTCGGCCTCGGCCTCCTCCTCGGCGACGGCGGTGAACTCCGAGAGGTCGACGGCGTTGCCCGAGGCATCCGTCACCTTGGTCTTGCCCAGCGCGATCGCGAGCGCCTTGTTGCGGGCGATCTCGCCGACCATCGCGGGGATCTGGCCCTGCTCGCTCAGGATCTGCACGAACTCCTGCGGGTTCATGCCGTACTGGGCGGCGCTCTGCACGAGGTACTGCGTGAGCTCGTCCTGGCTGACCTTGACCTCTTCGGCCTCGGCGATCTTGTCGAGGATGATCTGGGTCTTGAACGCCTTGGTGCTGGCCTCGGTGACCTCGGCGCGGTGCTCGTCGTCCTCCAGGCGGTTCTCGCTCTCGAGGTGGCGGTGCACCTCGTCCTCGATGACCGAGTCGGCGACCGGCACCTCGACGAGCTCGAGGAGCTTGTCGACGAGGAGGTCACGAGCCTGCGTGCCCTGACCGAAGGTCTTGTTGCGGGCGACCTGCTCCTTGAGCGAGTCGGTCAGCTCGGCGAGCGTGTCGAACTCGCTCGCGATCTGCGCGAAGTCGTCGTCGGCCGCGGGGAGCTCGCGCTCCTTGACCGCGGTCACCGTGACGGTGATCTCGGCGTCCTCGCCCTCGTGGTCGCCGCCCAGCAGCTTCGAGGTGAAGGTGGTCGTCTCGCCCGCCGTGAGCGAGTCGAGCGCCTCGTCGATGCCGGCGAGCAGCTCGCCCGAGCCGACCTCGTAGGAGATGCCGTTGGCGGTGTCGACCTCGGTGTCGCCGATCGCGGCGACGAGGTCGAGCGTGACGAAGTCGCCGGTCTTGGCGGGGCGGTCGACCGTGATGAGCGTGCCGAAGCGGCTGCGCAGGCGGTCGAGCTCCTCGGTGACCTGCTCGTCGGTGACCTCGGCGTCGTCGACGGTGAGCGCGAGGCCCTCGTAGGCGGGCAGCTCGATCTCGGGGCGCACGTCGACCTCGATCTCGAGGACGAGCTCGCCCGAGAAGTCCTTCTCGTTCGGCCAGGTCGTGATGTCGGCCGAGGGGCGGCCGAGCGTGCGGATCTCGTTCTCGGCGACCGCGGCGCGGTAGAAGCCGTCGAGGCCCTCGTTGACGGCGTGCTCGAGCACGGCCGCCTTGCCGACGCGCTGGTCGATGATGGGCGGGGGCACCTTGCCCTTGCGGAACCCGGGCACGTTGATCTGCTCGGCGATGTGCTCGTACGCGTGGGCGATGCTGGGCTTCAGCTCGTCGGGCGTCACCGTGATGGTGAGCTTGGCGCGCGTCGGGCTCAGCTTCTCAACCGAAGTGGTCGGCATGTGGAAGATCTCCTGTTGTGTGGAAGTTCGTGTCGAGCCAGGCGACTCGTCGGGGCGACAGGATTCGAACCTGCGACCTCCCGCTCCCAAAGCGGGCGCTCTAGCCAAGCTGAGCTACGCCCCGAGTCGCTACTCAACTCGTCGCCACTCGCGAGGGCACGCCGAAGCAGGCCGGAACGCGGGTGGACCCGTGAAAGTCTACTGCACGCCACGACACCCGCCCTTACCTCCTAACAGCGATACTTCTCGTGTGCGATTCACTGGCCCATTCCGCGATCCAGTCAAGAACGCCTGGTGGAACATCACGATCTGCAGCGTGATCGTCACAGGCTTCATCACTCTCGCAGTCAACCACCCCGAAAAGCCCATGCTCTGGGCAGGAGTCATCGGGACGAGCGCGATGGACCTGGTTTTCATCTACTCCCTGTTCAAGGCGCACCGGGACGCCGAGTGACGTCACGAGTATGGAAGTCCGCGGTGTCGTAGGCCATCGAGCGCCTGCAGGCAGCTGGATGGGATCTCATCGCGCGGACCGATTCTGAGGCGGTCCTGCGTTGAACGGACCAGGCCCATCGACGGAAATGATCTTGCTCTCCTTCACGATCTCCGGACTCCCCTGTTCGGAATGTCGAAATGGCTGTCGAGATGGTCCGGCGACTACGTGCTCCTGCGCGTCGGGGTCATGGGGCGGATCGTGACCTGGAATCTCACGACGCCGATCGAACTCCCGTCGACCGGGTGGCCGCCGCGTGGTTCGGAGCAAGCGACTGGGGCCGGGCCTTCGCCGGACGAGTGAGCAACGGCGCGGCGGAGTTGTCGGAGGGGATGACGGGAATCGAACCCGCGTAATCAGTTTGGAAGACTGAGGCTCTACCATTGAGCTACATCCCCGATGCGCCCGAGGGCACCCCTCGATCGTAGTGCACGGGAGGGCGTG
>JBDIAF010000260.1:0-3607 GCA_039812245.1 Agromyces sp.
GGGCACGAGCTTCGCGCACCGGGCGAGGAGCTGCGGCCCGGGCAGATCCACGACGCCAACACGACGATGATCGGCGCCGCGCTTCGCGCCTGCGGCGCAGAGGTCGTCGAGGCGGTGGCCGCCGACGACGCCGAGGCGGTGCGGGCGGCGCTCGAGGCATCCGTGCTGGCGCGTGCCGACGGCACGTTCCGGCCCGCGCGACCGGTCGACCTCGTCGTGACCACCGGCGGCGTCAGCGCGGGGGCGTTCGAGGTCGTGCGCGAGGCGCTCGAGCCGCTCGGCGTGGAGTTCGTGAAGGTGCAGATCCAGCCGGGCGGGCCGCAGGGTCTCGGCACGGCGAGGGTCGGCACCGGCGAGCGGTCCGCCTCGGTGCCCGTGGTGTCCTTCCCCGGCAACCCCGTGAGCGCGCTCGTCTCGTTCGAGCTGTTCCTGCGCCCCGTGCTGCGACGGCTCGAGGGGCTCACCCCCGACCGCCATCGCGCCCGCCTTCCCCTCGCGCACGACGTCGTCTCGCCGGCGGGCAAGCACCAGGTGCGCCGCGGCGTGCTCGACGGCGAGGGCCGGGTCGAGGTCGGCGCGCCGAGCTCGCACCTGCTGCACGCGTATGCTCAGGCGACGGTGCTCGTGCACCTGCCCGTCGGCGTCGAGCGACTGCCGGCCGGCGCCCTCGTCGACGTCTGGAGGATCGATGACTGACCAGCCCGCGCCCGGCGGCCTCACCCACATCCGCGCCGACGGCTCGGCGCACATGGTCGACGTGACCGACAAGGCCGTCACCCGCCGCACCGCGAGCGCCCAGGCCGTGCTGATCACGCGCGAGGACGTCGTCGCGCAGATCGCCGACGGCACGCTCCCGAAGGGCGAGGCGCTCGGCACCGCCCGCCTCGCGGGCATCATGGCGGCCAAGCAGACCTCCTCGCTGATCCCGCTGTGCCACCCGCTGCCGCTGACGAAGCTCTCGGTCGACCTCGATCCGCAGGGCGACCGCGTGCGCATCGTCGCGACCGCGACGACCAAGGGCGTCACCGGCGTCGAGATGGAGGCGCTCACCGCCGCGAGCGTCGCCGCGCTCACGCTCTACGACATGATCAAGGCGGTCGACAACCGCGCCGTCATCACCGACATCTGCGTGCTCGCCAAGGAGGGCGGCAAGAGCGGCGACTGGAGTCGCGAGTGACCCGGCCGGACGACGAGGCGGTCTGGATGCCCCGGGCCGCGGTCATCGTGTCGTCCACGCGTGCCGCCGCCGGCGTCTACGCCGACCGCACGGGCCCCGTGATCGTCGACTGGCTGCGCGAACGCGGCTTCGAGGTCGACGAGGCCGCGGTCGTCGCCGACGGCGTCGAGTTCGCGCAGCGCCTCGAGCAGGAGCTCGCGCTCGCACCCGCGGTCGTCATCACGACGGGCGGCACGGGCATCGCCCCGGGCGACCTCGTGCCCGAGGCGACCGCCGCCCTCCTCGACCGGCAGCTGCCCGGCTTCGGCGAGGCGCTGCGGCGCAGCGGCGCGGCGACGACGCCGACCGCGCTGCTGAGCCGGGGGCTCGCCGGCATCGCGGGCGGCGCGTTCGTCGTCAACCTGCCGGGCTCGACCGGCGGCGTGCGCGACGGGCTCGGGCTGCTCGACGAGGTCCTCGACCACGTGCTCGACCAGCTCGCCGGCGGCGACCACTCGGCAGCGGGGCTCGAGTAGACGTCGCGCTCGGCGCGCTCGCGGTCGCTACTCGGGAAGCGGATCGGATCCGCGCGGCCAGCGCAGGCGCTCGCGCTCGAGCGGCAGGGCGAACACGGCCCAGAGCAGCAGCGCGACGCCGGCCCCGACGAGCGCGCCGCCGATGGTGTCGGTCAGCCAGTGGGCGCCGAGGTAGGTGCGACTGAGCGCCATGAGCACGGTGTACGCGGCGCCCGCGACCCAGACCCAGACCCTCGGCACGATGACCCCGAGAACGACCGCGATCGTCGCGGCGTTCGCGACGTGCCCAGAGGGGAAGGAGCCGAAGTCGCTCGTGACGAGCATGTCCTCCGGGCGGGCGCGGCCGAACAGCTGCTTCAGCACCTGCACGACGCCGGCACTCGCGGCCGAGGCGACGACGAAGTACGCGGCGCCCCACGGCCGCCGGCACAGGAGCAGCACGACCGCGCCCACCACCGGCACCACGAACACGCCGATGATCCCGCCGCCGAGGCGGTCCATGGTGAACGCGATGGCATCCCCGACGGGCCCGCGCAGCTCGACCATGCCGGTCTCCCAGAGCTCGTCGACGCCCACGACGCCCTCTCGCACCGCGATGAGGAGCCCGAGGAGGGTCGCGGCGAGCAGCCCGCCGATGCCGGCGGCGAGCAGCACCCGCCTGGAGAGGCGCCGGCTCGAGGCATCCGCCGCCCGCTTTGCCGGGGTGTTCGCGTCGGTCATGCCCCCACGCTAGGGCCCCGGGTCAGTCGCCGAGGGGCGGCACGCTGCGCGGCCGCACGAGCGCCCACAGGCCGGCGATCGCGATGGCCGCCGCCGCCGTCATGACGACCGACATCGGCACGGCGCTGCCCACGCCCATGAGGCCGATGAGGGGCGAGATGAGGCCGGCGAGCCCGAAGTTCAGCGCGCCGAGCAGCGACGCAGCGGTGCCGGCCTCGTTGCCGTGCGAGGCGAGCGCGAGGATCTGCACCGCCGGGAACGAGAAGCCGCAGGCCGTGATGAACGCGAACAGCGGGATGACGGTGCCCCAGAGGCCGGCGCCGGCGAGGTCGAGCACGGCGATCGAGGCGCCCGAGGCGAACAGCACGAGCGTCGTGATCGCGAGGATCCACTGCGGCTGCACCCGCCCGCGCATGAGCCGCGAGCTCGTCTGCACGCCGATGATGATGCCCACCGAGTTCACGCCGAAGAGGATGCCGTACTGCTGCGCGGTGAAGCCGTACACGTTCTGGAAGAGGAACGATGAGGTCGAGAGGTAGCCGAACAGCCCCGTGAAGACCATGCCCCCGACGAGCGCGGCACCGAGGTAGACCCGGTCGCCGAACAGGCTGCGATAGCGGTCGCGCATGGTCGAGTGACCGGCGGCGTGCCGCCGCTCGCGCGGCAGCGTCTCGACGATGAGGAACGCGACGCAGAGCACCACGACGACGCCGTAGCCGGCGAGCACCCAGAAGACGCCGCGCCAGTCCATCACCTGCAGCAGCTGCGAGCCGATGACGGGGGCGAGCACGGGGGCGAGTCCGTTGACGAGCGCGAGGCGCGAGAGCATGCGCACGAGCGGCTTGCCGCCGAAGAGGTCGCGCACCATCGCCATGGCGACCACGCCCCCGGCTGCCGCTCCGAAGCCCTGCAGCAGGCGGAAGGCCGCGAGCCAGGCAATGTCGGGCGCGAACGCCGCGCCCACGGATGCGGCGATGTGCAGCAGCGTCGACAGGATGAGCGGCAGCCGCCGGCCGACCTTGTCGCTCCACGGGCCCACGATGAGCTGGCCGAAGCCGAATCCGATCATCGTGCCGGTGAGCGTGAGCTGCACCGCCGCCGCGCCGACGCCGAACTGCTCCTGCAGCACGGGGAACGCCGGCAGGTAGAGGTCGACCGTGAACGGGCCGAGCGCGGTGAGCGCGCCGAGCACGAG
>JBDIAF010000261.1:0-3595 GCA_039812245.1 Agromyces sp.
CCGATCGAGCTCATCAGCAGGAAGATCGCCACGACCGCGAGCAGCTGCGGGAACATCTGCACCACGACGATCGAGATGAGCCCGAACCTGCGCCCGGTGAAGCGCATGCGCGAGAAGGAATACGCGGCGAGCGCCCCCAGGAACACCGTGCACAGCGCCGTGATGCCCGCGATGAGCAGCGTGTTGCCGAACCACTGCAGGAAGGGCACCTGCGGGTCGCTCAGCATCCGGATGTAGCTGTCGAGCCCGATCTTCGAGAACAGGGCGTTCGAGCCGGTGAGCGTGCCGTGCGGGTTGAGCGACGACGACACCACGAACACGATCGGGAAGAGCGAGAACACGACCATGACGACGCCGACGACGTGCCGCCACCCCGTCTGCGAGAACCAGCGGCCGAACTTGAACGGACGCTTCGGCAGCGGCAGCGGGGCATCGCCCCCGAGAGCGGAGTGCGCCCGCGTCGAGGCATCCGTCATCTCTTCGATCTCGCCGGCGGCGAGCCCGACGCCCGTGCCCGGCACCACCTTGCGTGCGGCCATCAGTTCAGCTCCTCGAGGCTCTTGGTGCGGCGGAAGGCGATGATCGAGATCACCGCGACGACGATGAAGATGATGATCGAGTAGGCGCTCGCGAGACCGTAGTCGCGCGTCTGGCCGGTGAAGGCGACCTTGTAGACCATCGTGATCAGGATGTCCGTGAAGCCGACCGGGATCGGCGCGTTCGAGTCGCGCGGCCCGCCGTCGGTCAGCATGTAGATCGTGTTGAAGTTGTTGAAGTTGAAGGCGAACGAGGCGATCAGCAGCGGCGCCACGGTGACGAGCAGCAGCGGCAGCTTGATCAGGCGGAAGATGGCCCAGGGCTTGGCCCCGTCGACCGTCGCGGCCTCCTGGATGTCCTCGGGGATCGACTGCAGCGCGCCCATGCACACGAGGAACATGTAGGGGAAGCCGAGCCAGAGGTTCACGATCAGGATCGAGACCTTCGCGAGCCACGGGTCGGTGAGCCATGGGATCGACGCCCCGCCGAACAGCACCTGGTTGATGAAGCCGAAGCTCTCGTTCATCATGCCGGCCCAGACGAGGGCGGCCAGGAACGAGGGGATCGCGTACGGCAGGATCATCAGCACGCGGTAGATCTTGCGGCCGCGCATGCGCATGTCGTTGAAGACGATGGCGAGGAAGAGGCCGAGGAAGAAGGTCGTCGCGACCGACAGGAGCGCGAAGGCGAAGGTCCAGAGCGTGACGTACACGAGGGGGCCCGCGAGGCGGGCGTCGGTGACGGCGCGCACGAAGTTGTCGAAGCCGACCGTGATCTGCCAACCGGGCAGCAACTGCTCGCCGTCCTCGGCCGTGAACGCGCCAACCCCCGTGTCGGAGTAGACCGTGCCGGTCTCGAGGTCGGTCATGGTGCCGGCCGCCTCGTCGTACTCGAGCGTCGAGACGTAGAGGTACCCGCTCTGGCCGTCGGGGGTGCGGATCGCCCCGTCGTTCGGGTCGTCGGACGCGGGCACGGCGAGCGCCGTGACCTCGTCGGTGCGCGCGAGGACGTCGGCGAACTGCAGGCTCTTCCAGCCCTCGGCCGAGACGGCGAGGTCGCCGTCGTACTCGACCCCCGTCGCCTCCTCCAGCGGCTGCTCGTTGGTGCCGACGAACGCCTCGCCGTCGGGGTCGGTGACCAGCAGGCCGAGCTCGTTCGCCCGCTCGACGACGGTGACGCCGTAGGTGGGCGAGTCCTCGACGCGCTCGAGCGACGAGGCCATGAGCGAAGAGACGGCCTGCTCCTTGGTGCCGTTGTGCCCGGTGCCGTAGTTGGTGAAGGCGATGTAGCCCGTGTAGACGAGCACGAACACCTGGAAGACGACGAGGAAGATCACGCCCGGCGTGAGGTACTTCGCCGGCAGTTTGCGCCGCGAGAAGTAGATCCAGTTCACGAGCGCGGCGACCGCGACGACGATCGCCGTCACGAGCCACTGCTCGTGCACGACGAGCACGAACGCGGCGTAGAGGGCCAGGGCGTCGACGATGCCGAGTCCGATCAGCTTGACGAGGATCAGCTTGATGCCGCCGGATGCCTCTTCGGCGATCCCGGCCGCACGGCGCTGCTTCTTCGTCGGGGTGGGCGGGGCGTCTTCGCGCACGCCGTCTTCGGTCGCGGTGCTCATGGTGCCTGGTCTTCCTGTCGCGTCTGGGTGGACGGAACTCGCCGTCGAAGCACGTCGGTCGAGTAGGGAGCGGAGCGACCGTATCGAGACCACGTCACCGGGGTCTCGATACGGCGCTGCGCGCCTACTCGACCGACGATCCGATCAGCTGGCGTCGATCGCCGCCTGCACGTCGGCGGCGAGCTTCTGCCAGGTCGCCACCGGGTCGGCGCCGTTGATGATGTCGGCCTCGGCGATGCCCCAGTACTGCCACACCTGACCCATGGCCGGGATGGCGGGCATCGGCACGGCGTCCGCACCGGCGGCCGCGAAGCCGGCGACGATCGGGTCGCTCGACGCGGTCTCGGCGGCCGCGGCGTTCGCGGGCAGGACGTTGCCGGCCTTGAAGAGCTCGAGCTGCGTCTCCTCGCTGCCGAGGTAGTTCACCAGGAAGTCGTTCGCGGCGACCTTGTTCTTCGACTCGGCCGAGACGAAGAAGCCCTTGACGCCGGCGAAGGGCTGCGCGGGCGAGCTGGTCGGGCTGTAGGTCGGGTCGACGGCGACGTTGATGCCGGCGTCGACGGCCGCGCCGACGTTCCACGGGCCGGTCAGCCAGAAGGCGGCCGTGCCGTCGAGGAAGGCCTGCTTGGCGATGTCGCCGTCGATGTCGGTGTTGAACGCGCCGGTGCCGTTCTTGCCCTGCGAGCCGAGCCACGTCGCGAACTGCTCACCGCCCGTGTTGCCGAGCTGCAGGTCGTCGGCGTTGTAGCCGTTCGCGTCGCTGCCGAACACCGGAGCGCCGAACGCGGTCTGGAACGGGTAGAGGTGGTAGGGGTTGCCCTCGGCGCCCTGCTCCACCACGAACGGGTGCGCGAGGCCGGCGGCGGTGCCCTTGGCGAGCATGTCGTCGAAGCTCGTGGGAGCCTCGGGGATCAGGTCGGCGTTGCGCAGGATCGCGATGTTCTCGACCGCGTACGGCAGCATGTAGACGGTGCCGTCGTAGGTCGAGGCGTCGATCGCGACGGGCAGGTAGTCGGCGGCCGAGTCGCCGAGCTCGAGCGGCGCCACGACGCCGTTCGTCGAGAGCTCGCCCAGCCAGTCGTGCGCGCCCATGGTGATGTCGGGGCCCTTGCCCGTCGGCACCTGCTGGATGAAGTCGTCCTTGATGTCGGCGTTGTCCTTGCCGACGAGCTTGACCTCGATGCCGGTCTTCTCGGTGTACGCGTCGGCGGCGCCCTTCAGCGCGTCCACGCGCTCGGCGTCCACCCAGACGGTGAGCGTGCTGCTCGAGCTCGAGTCGCCGCCCGAACCGCTGTCTCCGCTGCTGCACGCGGCGAGGCCGAGCGTCGCGACGACCGCGACGGCACCGGCCGCATAGAGGCTCTTCCTGTTCACCCTCATTGGTGTGCCCTTCTCAGTGTGCGTGAGATCGGCGCCTTCGCCAGTCGGGCGCAT
>JBDIAF010000262.1:0-3594 GCA_039812245.1 Agromyces sp.
TCGACCTCGAGACCACCGGCATCGACATCGACACCTGTCGCATCGTCACCGCCTACGTCGGCGTGCTCGATCGAGACGGTGCCGTCGTCGAGCAGCGCGACTGGCTCGTCGACCCCGGAGTGGAGATCCCGACCGCCGCGAGCCTGATCCACGGCGTCTCGACCGAGCGCGCCCGCGCCGAGGGCAGGCCGGCCGCCAACGCGGTGGGCGAGATCATCTCGGCACTCGCCGGCCTCGCGGCGCGCGGCCTGCCGATCGTCGCCTACAACGCCGCCTACGACCTCTCCGTGCTCGCCCGCGAGGCCGAGCGCTACGGCCACGCTCCCCTGCCCGGGCCCGGGCCCGTCGTCGACCCCCTCGTCATCGACAAGGCCGTCGACCGGTACCGGCGCGGCAAGCGCACCCTCACGGCGACGGCAGCGCACTACGGCGTCGAGCTCGTCGGCGCCCACGACGCCGGTGCCGACGCCACCGCAGCCGGCCGCGTCGCCCAGGCCATCGCGCGGGCGTTCCCCGAGGTGGCCGTGCTCGAGGCGCGAGAGCTGCACGCCCGGCAGGTCGAGTGGGCCAGGTTCCAGGCCGAGAGCTATCAGGACTGGCGACGCCGCAACGGCGAGCCCGAGTTCACGACCTCGGGGGCGTGGCCGCTGCGCTGAGACGCGACAGCGGGGCATCCGCCCGGGTCGGGCCGCGCGGTCATGGGAACGCCGAAGGGGCGGGCGACCATGGTCGCCCGCCCCTTCTGGGAACCGCAGCTTACTTCGAGCCGCCGAAGCCCTTGAAGCGCTGGTTGAACTTCTCGACGCGGCCGGCCGAGTCCATGATGCGCTGCTTGCCCGTGTAGAACGGGTGCGACTCGCTCGAGATCTCGACGTCGATGACCGGGTAGGTGACACCGTCGAGCTCGATCGTCTTGTCGCTCGTCGCCGTCGAGCGCGTGAGGAACGTGGCGCCCGAGGCGAGGTCGCGGAAGACGATGGCGTTGTACTCGGGGTGGATGTCGGTCTTCATGAAGACTTCCTTGTGTTGATCTCGGATGGATGGGGATTCTGCCGCCGCGGCGCGCCGTTCGGTTGCGCCCGGGCTGTACATGAGCTCAGTCGGCGGCAGCAAGCATTGCGGCCCCTCGGGCCAGCTCACGAGTCTAGCAGATGCCGACTGGGCGCGATCTCAGGCGGAGGCGCGCGCCGCGAAGCGGCCGTCGGCCTCGCTCAGCTCGATCGGAAGGTCGAAGGTGCGGCTGAGGTTCTCGGCGGTGAGGGCCTCGGCGAGCGGGCCCGCTGCGACGACCTTGCCGTCGGCGAGCAGCAGCGCGTGGGTGAAGCCCTGCGGGATCTCCTCGACGTGATGGGTGACCATCACGATCGCCGGCGACGAGGGCGACGACGCGTATCCGCCCAGCAGGCCGACGAGCTCCTCGCGGGCGCCGAGGTCGAGGCTCGCCGCCGGCTCGTCGAGCAGCAGCAGCTCGGGGTCGGTCATGACCGAACGGGCGATCTGCACGCGCTTCTGCTCGCCGTCGGACAGGCTGCCGAAGCGGCGGTCGGCGAACCGCTCGAGGCCCCACTCGGCCAGCACGCGCTGCGCGCGACGCAGGTCGATCTCCTCGTACTCCTCGTTCCAGCGACCCGACACCGAGTAGGCGGCGGTGAGCACGACGTCGAGGACGGTCTCGTTCTTCGGGAGCTTCTTCGCCATGGCCGAGGAGGCGAATCCGATCATCGGGCGCAGCTCGAACACGTCGACCTTGCCGAGCGACTCGAGCAGCACCTCGGCCGTGCCCGAGCTCGGGTGCATGGCGGCTGCGGCGATCTGCAGCAGCGTGGTCTTGCCGGCGCCGTTCGGCCCGAGGATGACCCAGCGCTCGTCGGCGTCGACGCTCCAGTCGATCCCGTCGAGGATCGTGCTGCCGTCGCGGACCACCGAAACATCGCTGAACTTCAGAACCGTGCTCGCCATGCGAACCATGCTATCGGGAGCTCAGGGCCCCTTCGGCGCACCCTCAGCGGCCGAGCGCGGCGGCGTAGACCTCGCGGGTGCGGGCGGCGATCGCGTCCCACGCGAAGTGCTGCTCGGCGCGCCGGCGACCGGCGGCACCCATCCGGCGGGCCCGATCGGGATCGGCGACGACCCGCTCGAGGGCGGCGGCCAGATCGGCGACGAAGCGCTCGGGATCCAGCGGCGTCCCGGTGCCGTCGTCGGCCTGTTCGATCGGCACGAGCACGCCGGTGACGCCGTCGTCGACGACCTCGGGGATGCCGCCGGTCGCCGTGCCGACGACCGGCGCGCCGCACGCCATCGCCTCGAGGTTCACGATGCCGAGGGGCTCGTAGATCGAGGGGCAGACGAAGGCCGTGCCCGCCGTCAGCAGGGCGGTGAGCTCGGGGCGCGGCAGATGCCGGTCGATCCAGACGACCCCGTCGCGCACGGCGCGCAGTTCGTCGACGAGTCCCGTCACCTCGGCCATGATCTCGGGGGTGTCCGGCGCGCCCGCGCACAGCACGAGCTGCACCTCGGCGGGGAGGCGCCTCGCGGCCCGCAGCAGGTAGGGCAGGCCCTTCTGCCGGGTGATGCGACCCACGAACACGATCGACGGCCGGTCGGGGTCGACGCCGAGGGCGCGCACGGCATCGGCGTCGGGATTCGGCGCCCAGTCGGCGAGATCGATGCCGTTGTAGACCACCTCGACCCGCTCGGGGTCGATCGAGGGGTACGCGCGGAGGATGTCGCGGCGCATCCCGCCGCTCACGGCGATCACCCGGTCGGCGTCCTCGAAGGCGGCGTGCTCGACCCATGACGAGAGGCGGTATCCGCCGCCGAGCTGCTCGGCCTTCCACGGCCGCAGCGGCTCGAGGCTGTGCGCCGTCACCACGTGCGGCACCCCGTGCAAGCGCTTCGCGGTGAAGCCCGCGAAGTTCGCGTACCAGGTGTGCGAGTGCACCAGGTCGGCGCCGGCGGCGTCGCCGGCCATGAGCAGGTCGACGCCCATGGTGCCGAGGGTCGCGTTGCTGCCCTCGAACTCCGCGGGCACGGGGTACGCGAAGGTGCCGGCCTCGTCGCGCGGCCCGCCGAAGCAGCGCACCCGCACGTCGATGTCGCGGCGCAGGGCGCGGACGAGCTCGGCGACGTGCACGCCGGCGCCGCCGTAGACCTCGGGCGGGTACTCGCGGGTGAGCAGATCGACCAGCATGGTGCAACGCTAGCGCAGCGCCTCGGCGACGCGAACGGACATTCGGGCTGGCAATCGCGGTGCCGATGGTTACAGTGGGCTCATGGTTGCACGCAAGGTCTTCGGAATCGTCCTCGCCGGAGGCGAGGGCAAGCGTCTGATGCCGCTCACCGAAGACCGCGCCAAGCCCGCGGTGCCGTTCGGAGGCCAGTACCGGCTCATCGACTTCGCCCTCTCGAACCTGCTCAACTCGGGCCTGCGCCAGGTCGTCGTGCTGACGCAGTACAAGTCGCACTCGCTCGACCGGCACGTCTCGCAGACATGGCGCCTGAACGGGCTGCTGAACTCCTACGTCGCCTCCGTGCCGGCCCAGCAACGCCTCGGCAAGCGCTGGTTCTCGGGTTCGGCCGACGCGATCCTGCAGA
>JBDIAF010000263.1:0-3589 GCA_039812245.1 Agromyces sp.
CGGAGGCTACACCGCGCGGTCGCGCCCCGGCGGGGCCGGGACGCGGTCGCGTACCCTCGGCGCGGGCGGAGCGGTCGAGCCGGTCGAGCCGGCCGAGCCGGCCGAGGCCGCCGAGGCTGCCGGGTCCGGGAGCCGGTAGGCTCTGAGGCGTGCTCAAGCTCGTCGTGCTCATCTCGGGGGGCGGCTCCAACCTCCGCGCCCTGCTCGAGGCATCCGAAGACGCCGAATTCCCCGCCCGCGTCGTCGCCATCGGCGCCGACCGCGACGCCGAGGGCCTCGCCCTCGGCGAGGAGTTCGGCATCCCGACCTTCACCGTTCCGTTCACCGCCTACGACAGCCGAGAGGCCTGGGGCGAGGCGCTCATCGAGGAGGTGCGGGTCTGGCAGCCCGACCTCGTGGTGCTGTCGGGCCTCATGCGACTCGTGCCCCCCGCCGTGGTCGACGCCTTCTCGCCGTTCCTGATCAACACGCACCCCGCGTACCTGCCCGAGTTCCCGGGCGCGCACGGCGTGCGCGACGCGCTCGCGGCGGGAGCGCAGCAGACGGGCGCGAGCCTCATCGTCGTCGACAACTCGGTCGACGGCGGCCCCGTCATCGCGCAGGAGCGCGTGCCCGTGCTGCCCGGCGACACCGAGTACAGCCTGCACGAGCGCATCAAGCCCGTCGAGCGCCGCCTCCTCATCGAGGCCGTGCTCGACATCGCCAACGCCCACCTCGACCTGAAGGAGCTCGCACGCGCATGAGCGGCGCCGCCATCGACCCCAGCCTCTACCGCGAGCGAGACCTCGTGCCGATCCGCCGGGCGCTCATCGCCGTGAGCGACAAGCGCGGGCTCGTCGAGCTCGCCACCGCGCTCGTCGGCGCGGGCGTCGAGATCGTCTCGACCGGCGGCACCTCGCAGGCGATCGCCGACGCGGGCCTGCCCGTCACGCAGATCGCCGAGGTCACGGGCTACCCGGAGCACCTCGACGGCCGGGTGCGCACCCTGCACCCCGCCGTGCACTCGGGCCTGCTCGCCGACCTTCGCCTCGAGCACCACGAGCAGGAGCTCGCCGGCCTCGGCATCGCGCCCTACGAGCTCGTCGTCGTGAACCTCTACCCCTTCGTCGAGACCGTCGCCTCGGGCGCCGAGCCCGACGCGGTGGTCGAGCAGATCGACATCGGCGGCCCCGCCATGGTGCGCGCCTCGGCGAAGAACCACGCGAACGTCGCCGTCGTCGTCTCTCCCGAGCGCTACGACGAGCTCGTCGCCGCGCTCGCCGCGGGAGGCACCACGCTCGCGCAGCGCCGCGAGCTCGCCCGCGAGGCGTTCCGGCACACGGCCTCGTACGACGTCGCCGTCGCGAGCTGGATCGGCAGCGTCGTCGCCCCCGACCAGCCGGCCGAGGAGTCGCCGTTCCCCGCGTGGGTGGGCGGCACCTGGCAGAAGCAGGCCGACCTGCGCTACGGCGAGAACAGCCACCAGCGCGCGGCGATCTACGCCTCGAACGGCGGTCGCCCCGGCATCGCCCAGGCCGTGCAGCTGCACGGCAAGGAGATGAGCTACAACAACTACGTCGACGCCGACGCGGCCGTGCGCGCGGCCTACGACTTCGAGGCGCCGGCCGTCGCGATCATCAAGCATGCGAACCCCTGCGGCATCGCCGTCGCCTCGCCCGGTGCCGCCGACGCGATCGCCGATGCGCACCTGCGCGCGCACGAGTGCGACCCGGTCTCGGCGTTCGGCGGCGTCATCGCCGCCAACCGCACGGTCACGAAGCAGATGGCCGAGACCGTCGCCGGCATCTTCACCGAGGTGCTCGTCGCCCCCGCCTTCGAGGCCGAGGCGGTCGAGATCCTCACGCAGAAGAAGAACATCCGCCTGCTCACGCTGCCCGAGGGCTTCGAGCGCACGGGCGTCGAGCTGAAGCAGGTCTCGGGCGGCATGCTGCTGCAGCAGGCCGACCAGCACTTCGCCGCTGCCGCCGGATGGACCCTCGTGTCGGGCGAGCCCGCCGACGAGGCGACCCTCGCCGACCTCGCCTTCGCGTGGACGGCCTGCCGCGCGGTGAAGTCGAACGCGATCCTGCTCGCCTCGGGCGGAGCCTCGGTCGGCGTCGGCATGGGGCAGGTGAACCGCGTCGACTCGTGCAAGCTCGCGGTCGAGCGCGCCGGTGAGCGCGCGGCCGGCTCGGTCGCTGCCTCCGACGCGTTCTTCCCCTTCGCCGACGGCCTGCAGATCCTGCTCGACGCCGGCGTGAAGGCCGTCGTCCAGCCGGGCGGCTCGGTGCGCGACGAAGAGGTCGTCGCGGCGGCGAAGGCCGCCGGCGTCACCATGTACTTCACGGGCGAGCGCCACTTCTTCCACTGAGCGGCTCACCCGACCGCGGATGCCTCGGCGCGGCGCCGATCACGGCGCGCTCCGAGGCATCCGGCCGGCGGTACCCTTGACCTGAGGGCGCTCACGAGGCGCCCGCAGCAGCATGCCCACGAGGCATCCAGTCGAGGAGAACCGATCGATGTCGATCACCCCTGCACCGCCCGCACCCGCGAGCGAAGTCCACGTCCAGCTGCCCGTCGAGGCGCCCGACCACGAACGGGTGCTGATCACCCGCGGGGCGCGCTCGGGGCTCACCATCATCGTCGCCGTGCACTCCACGGTGCTCGGCCAGGCGCTCGGCGGCGCCCGCGTCTGGCAGTACGAGCACTGGACCGACGCGCTCGGCGACGCCCTCCGCCTCTCGCAGGCGATGACGCTCAAGAACGCCGCGGCGGGCCTGGCCAGGGGCGGCGGCAAGTCGGTCGTCGCGATCCCCGCGGGCGTCGAGCTCGACGAGGCCACGAGGCACGACGCCATGCTCGACCTCGGCGACGCCGTCGAGTCGCTCGGCGGCGCGTACATGACCGCCGAGGACGTCGGCACGAGCGCCGAGCTCATGGCGGTCGTGCACGAGCGCACCGAGCACGTGTGCGGCCTGCCCGCCTCGGCCGGCGGCGTCGGCGAGCCGGCCGACGCGACGGCTGCCGGCGTGTTCGCCGGCATGCTCGCCACGCTCGAGCACGTCTTCGGCGGCCGCGAGCTCGCGGGCCGTCACTTCGTGATCGCCGGACTCGGCCAGGTCGGCGGGCGCCTCGCCCGCATGCTCGCCGCCGGCGGCGCACGTCTCACCGTCACCGACGTGTTCGAGGGCAAGCGGGCCCTCGCCGACGAGCTCGGCGCCGAGTGGGTGGCGCCGGGCGAGGCGCACCGGGTCGAGGCCGACGTGTTCGTGCCCTGCGGGCTCGGGGGCGTGCTCACCCCCGAGGTCGTCGCCGAGCTGCGCGTGCGCGCCGTCGTCGGCGCCGCGAACAACCAGCTCGCCTCGCGCGAGGTCGCCGACCGCCTGCGCGAGCGCGGCATCGCCTGGGCGCCGGACTTCGTCGTGAACGCCGGCGGCGTCGTGTACCTCGACCTCGCCTCGACGCCCGGCATCGGGCAGGACGAGCTCGACGCGCGCATCGCGGGCATCGGCGACGTGATCGGGGCGGTGCTGCGCGACGCCGACGCCTCGGGCACGACCACCCTCGCCGCCGCCGAGCGGCTCGCCCGCGCGCGGCTCGACGCGGCGCG
>JBDIAF010000264.1:0-3581 GCA_039812245.1 Agromyces sp.
GCACGAGCGGCTTCGCGCCCAGGCGGCTGACGATCGTGTCGACGGTGAAGTAGAAGTCGGCACCGAGCTTGTCCATCTTGTTGACGAAGCAGATGCGCGGCACGTTGTACTTGTCGGCCTGACGCCACACCGTCTCGGACTGGGGCTCGACGCCCTCCTTGCCGTCGAAGACGGCGACGGCGCCGTCGAGCACGCGGAGCGAGCGCTCGACCTCGACCGTGAAGTCGACGTGGCCGGGGGTGTCGATGATGTTGATCTGGTTCTTGTTCCAGAAGCAGGTCACGGCGGCAGACGTGATCGTGATGCCGCGCTCCTTCTCCTGCTCCATCCAGTCGGTCGTCGAGGCGCCGTCGTGCGTCTCGCCGAGCTTGTGGTTGACGCCCGTGTAGAACAGGATGCGCTCGGTGGTGGTGGTCTTGCCGGCATCGATGTGGGCCATGATGCCGATGTTGCGGACCTTGCTCAGGTCGGTGAGCACGTCTTGTGCCACGGGGGTTCCTCCGGATGGATGATTCGGAACGGAAAGTGAGGGGCGGGCGGATGCCTGGCCTGGAGCCCGTCGACAGGCTCGGGGAGCCAGTCCGGGCATCCGCCCGGCCGACTACCGGTGGATTACCAGCGGTAGTGGGCGAAGGCGCGGTTCGACTCGGCCATCTTGTGCGTGTCTTCGCGGCGCTTGACCGCGGCACCGAGGCCGTTCGAGGCGTCGAGGATCTCGTTGGTGAGACGCTCGGTCATGGTCTTCTCACGACGGGCCTTGGCGTAGCTCGTGAGCCAGCGCAGGGCGAGCGTGTTGGCGCGGTGGGGCTTCACCTCGACGGGGACCTGGTAGGTCGAGCCGCCGACGCGGCGCGAACGCACCTCGAGCGTGGGGCGCACGTTGTCGAGCGCCTTCTTGAGGGTGGCGACCGCGTCCTGACCGGACTTGTTGGCGACGTTCTCGAGCGCCTCGTAGACGATGCGCTGCGCGAGGTCCTTCTTGCCGTCGATCAGGATCTTGTTGACGAGCTGGCTGACGACCGGCGAGCCGTACACCGGGTCGGCGACGACGGGGCGCTTCGGAGCGGGACCCTTGCGAGGCATTACTTCTTCTCCATCTTCGCGCCGTAGCGGCTACGAGCCTGCTTGCGGTTCTTGACGGCCTGCGTGTCGAGCGCGCCGCGGATGATCTTGTAGCGCACGCCGGGGAGGTCCTTCACACGACCGCCGCGGACGAGCACCATCGAGTGCTCCTGCAGGTTGTGGCCCTCGCCGGGGATGTAGGCGGTGACCTCGGTGCCGTTCGAGAGCTTCACACGAGCGACCTTGCGGAGCGCCGAGTTCGGCTTCTTGGGGGTGGTGGTGTACACACGGGTGCACACGCCGCGCTGCTGGGGGTTGGCCTTCAGGGCGGGAGCCTTGGTCTTGGTGACCTTCGGCGAGCGACCCTTGCGGACCAACTGCTGAATTGTTGGCACTGCTTCTCCTTGTTGTGCTGCACGGTGACAGCGATGATGGATTTCACATCAGACCCGCCGGCACCGCAGAGCTGCGGAGCCTGGATGGTGGGTATGCCGTGGGGGTGAAGCGCGCACTGTCGCGCGCACCCGAATGCACGCGCCTGAGCGCGCACACCCGATCAATGGTAATGCCCCGTAACCTTGCGGTCAAATGATCGGGCGCGCGGCGACGCCGCCTCAGATCAGGCCGCCGCCCGACCAGCCCGGTGCGTCGAGCTCGCGCTCGAGGTCGGCGAGCATCTCGGCCACCTGGGGCTCGACGAGCCGTTCCACCGCGTTGCCGATCCGCCGGCGGTGCTGGGCGAGCTCGACGCAGATGCGACGGCCCAGCTGCTTCGCGAAGTCGTCGGCGAGCCGCACCTCCTCGCGCAGCGCCTCCTTCTCCTCCGGCGTGAACGGGCGCGGCGCCGGCTCGGCCGCCTCGGCCGCCGTGTCGGCCTCGAGGCCCGTGAGCGTGAAGAGGAACGGCTGATCGGGCACCGGCTCGGGGTCGAGCTCGAGCCCGATGTACTCGGGGTCGAGCCCCTCCCCCGCCCGGTACGGCCGCCTGGCCTTGCGCTCCTCGGCCAGGCGGATCTCACGGTGCAGCATCGGCAGGTTGCGCGCCGTGTAGTCGTCGACGGCGTCGTCGATGACCGCCTTCATGCGCATCGAGAAGGCGTGCTGCACGGGATGCGGCACGTCGACGTCGAGGCCGGCGGCGGCGAGGATCGGCGAGCCGAAGCACTTCTGGCAGAGCCTGACGCGGGCGCGGTGCGTGCCGGGTCGCCACCGCGGCAGCCATTGCAGCCAGCGGTCGACCTCGTGGCTCACGCGTGCCTCGATCGATCCCTGCACGGCTTCACGATAGCGCCGCGACGGGCGCGCGGCGGCGATTCGCCGTTCGGACGGCGGGGCGGCCGCTACTCGTCGTCGCGCTCCCACGGCCAGCGCGGACGGTCCATGCCCGCCGTGCGGCCGCGGGCCACGAGCACGGCGAGCGAGGCGGTGAGGGCGGCGCACGCGGGGACCAGCAGGCCGAACCAGCCCGCGGCCAGCACGAGGCCGAAGCCCAGGCTGTCGGCCGGGGCGTCCGTCGACGAGACGAGCCTGCCGACCACCGCGACGACCGCGAAGGCGAGCCATGCGCCGACCGCGGTGACGAGCACCGTGAGCGCCATCCGCTCGGGGCGGCGCAGGCGCAGCGCGAGGGTCACGAGCACGGCCGCGACGGATGCCCCGACGGCGAGCGGCCCGACGAGCACGCCGACCGAGGGGTCGCCGACGACCTCGACGTCGCCGAGCAGGCTCACGAAGCCGAAGCCGCAGACGACGAGGGCGAGGTCGAACGCGGCGGCGAAGCCCGCGACGACCCAGGCGTCCCTGGTTCGCTCCTGCATGCCTTCGAGGCTACGCCCCTTCGCCCGGTGCACGCCCTGCCGCCCGTCGAGCCGGACCGAGCGCGGGCGGCGCCTCAGCGCGGCTGCGGGCCGGCGGCGAGCTCGCGCTCGTAGGCCTCGTAGGCGACGCGGTTGCGCTCGGTGACCGTCCGGCCGCGCGCGGCGATCCAGCCGCCCAGCCAGATCGGGATCTCGCGGGCGATGACGAACGCGACGACCGCGAAGGGGTCGAGCCAGCGCTGCGCGACGAACGCCGGCACGTCACCCGGCGTGATCTGCCACGCGACGGTCCACAGCGAGCCGCCGACGTACGAGAAGTACACGGCGGCGGCCACGAGCACGCCGAAGACGACGTACGCCCACCAGCGACCGCGGTTCACGATCGCGGCGAGCAGCGCGAAGCCGAGGAAGAACACGACCACGGGCACCCAGTAGACCGGCTTCGGCACGAAGTCGGTCAGCCAGGCCTGGTCGATCCGGCCGCCCTGGCTGCCCAGCAGGAGCAGGAAGGCCGCACCGAGGTAGAGCGCGGCGAACAGGACGGTGCCGATGAGGGCCACGAGCACGCCGAAGGCGCGATTGCCCTTCGGCCTCGGCGCGACCGGGGCCTGGACGTAGATCGCCTGCGGCGCCGGGGCCGCGACCGGGGCGTTCGGCGCGACGGGCTCGGGGGCGAGGGTCGCCGCACCGGCGGCGACGCCCG
>JBDIAF010000265.1:0-3577 GCA_039812245.1 Agromyces sp.
GCCTCGTCGGGCAGCTCGATCCCGGCCTCGGCGAGCCCCTCGCGGAAGCCCGCGAGCCGATCGGCCGCCGTGCGCAGCCGCTCGCCGCCGGTGACCACGGCGAGGCGGCGATGGCCGAGGCCGACGAGCGCGGTCGCGAGCGCGGCGGCGCCCGCACGGTTGTCGAGCTGCACCGTGCGCAGGCCGTACTCGTTGCGGCTGATCAGCACGACTCGCCCGCCGGCCCGCTCGTAGGCGGCGAGCTCGGCGCCCAGGGCGCCATCGCTCGGCTCGTCGATCGCCCGAGAGCCGGCGAGGATCAGGGCGCGCGGCCGTTGGCCGCGCAGGGTGCGAACGAGCTCGAGCTCGCGGTCGGCGTCGCCGTCGGTCGCGGCCATCGTGACGATGAGGTGCTCGGCGTCGGCTGCGGCGACGACTCCGGCGGCGATCTGCGAGAAGTACGGGTCGGCGATGTCGGCCACGAGGAGGGCGACGGTCGTCGTGGTGCCGCGAGCGACGGCCTGGGCCGAGAGGTTGGGGGAGTAGTCGAGGCGGGCGGCGGTCTCGAGTACCCGCTGTCGCAGCTCCTCGTTGACCTTGCGAGTCGAGCCGTTGAGCGAGCGCGAGGCGGTCGCCAGCGAGACGCCGGCCTCGCGGGCGACGTCGTGCAGGGTCGCGGGCGTGGTGCGCTCGCTCGTGCCCATCGCTCCTCCAGCCGCTCGTGGCTGTCATGCTATCGCGGCGCGCGGGCAGCTCCGACTAGCGTGGGAATACGCTTTCCAATCTGGAGGTCAGATGCGCCCCGATCCCGCCGCTCCCGCGCCCGCCAAGCGCGTCGTGTTCGCCCCCGACTCGTTCAAGGGCACCGTCGACGCACGTGAGGCGGCCGCTGCACTCGCCCGTGGCTGGCGGAGTGCGCGCCCGCACGACGAGCTGCTGCTGCGGCCGATGGCCGACGGCGGCGAGGGAACGCTCGACGCCTTCGAGGCGGCCGTGCCGGGCGCGCGGCGCGTGCCGGTGACGGTGACCGGGCCCGACGATCTCACCGTCGAGGCATCCTGGATCGCCCTGCCGGACGGCACCGCCGTGGTCGAGCTCGCCGCGACGAGCGGCATCACCCTGCTCGATCCGCTGCGGCCCCACGACGCGCACACGCGCGGGTTCGGCGAGGCGATCGCCGCTGCGCTCGACGCGGGCGCCACGCGGCTGCTGCTCGGGCTCGGCGGCAGCTCGTCGAGCGATGGCGGCGTCGGTGCGATGACTGCGCTCGGCGCCCGGTTCACGGATGCCTCGGGCTGCCCCATCCCTTCCGGGAATCGCGGGCTCGGCGAACTCGCCCGTGTCGACCTCGCGGAGCTCCGTCCCCTTCCGCCCCGCGGCGCCGTCGTGCTGGGCGACGTCACGAACCCGCTGCTCGGCGCCGCGGGCGCGGCCGCCGTGTTCGGTCCGCAGAAGGGAGCGGCCCCCGGCGACGTGGCGCGGCTCGAGGCGGGGCTCGCGCGGCTCGTCGAGGTCTTGGGCGAGGCTGACACCGCTTCGACCGGTTTCGCGCGGTCGGGCGGTGCCGGGGGCCGTGCCGGTGGCCTCGCCGCAGTGCCGGGGGCCGGCGCCGCCGGAGGCACAGGCTTCGGCCTGCTCGTCTGGGGTGCCGACATGGGCGCGGGCTCGCGGCTCGTCGCCGAGGCGATCGGGCTGGCCGACGCCCTCGCCGCGGCCGACCTCGTCGTCACCGGCGAGGGCCGCTTCGACGGGCAGTCGGCGGCGGGCAAGGCGCCGAGCGAGGTCGCGAGGCTGGCCCGCGACGCAGGCGTGCCCGTCGCTCTCGTCGCCGGGGCGATCCTGGCCGAGCCACGCGGCTTCGAGGCATCCGTCTCGCTCGTCGAACTGGCCGGCGACCCGGCCTCGGCGATGGCCGACGGCGCGGCGTGGCTCGAGCGGGCCGGTGCGCACCTCACCGCGCTCGCGTCATGAATGTGAGGTGCGTCGTGCGCGTGGTTAGGGTGAAAGGGCCGTCCGCATCGTCGCGGGCTCCGGCTGCCGGCTGACGGACGCGATCCGAGCCGCCTTCCCAATCAGGTCAACCGAAGGAGTGCCGCGTGTCAGCGACCCCGAACCTCATCGACGACGTCTACGCCCAGATCCTGGCCCGCAACCCCGGCGAGGCCGAGTTCCACCAGGCGGTGCGCGAGGTGTTCGGCTCGCTCGATCGGGTGCTCGAGCGCAACCCGCAGTACGTGCAGGCCTCGATCCTCGAGCGCATCTGCGAGCCCGAGCGGCAGATCATCTTCCGGGTGCCGTGGGTCGACGACGAGGGGCGCGTCCGCATCAACCGCGGCTTCCGGGTGCAGTTCAACTCGGCGCTCGGCCCCTACAAGGGCGGCCTGCGCTTCCACCCGACGGTCGGGCTCGGCACGGTCAAGTTCCTCGGCTTCGAGCAGATCTTCAAGAATTCGCTGACCGGCATGCCCATCGGCGGCGGCAAGGGCGGCAGCGACTTCGACCCGAAGGGCAAGAGCGACGGCGAGATCATGCGCTTCTGCCAGTCGTTCATGACCGAGCTCTCGCGGCACGTGGGCGAGTACCGCGACGTGCCCGCCGGCGACATCGGCGTCGGCGGCCGCGAGATCGGCTACCTGTTCGGCCAGTACAAGCGCATGACCAACCAGTACGAGTCGGGCGTGCTCACCGGCAAGGGGCTCACCTGGGGCGGCTCGCTCGTGCGCACCGAGGCGACCGGCTACGGGGCCGTGTTCTTCACTCAGCACATGCTCGAGACCCGGGGCCGCTCGTTCGACGGCGCGCGCGTGCTCGTCTCGGGCTCGGGCAACGTCGCGATCTACGCGATCGAGAAGGTGCATCAGCTGGGCGGCCTCGTCGTCGGCGCCTCCGACTCCTCGGGCGCGATCCACGACCCCGACGGCATCGACCTCGCGCTGCTGCGCGACGTGAAGGAGCGCCGTCGCGACCGCATCGAGGCCTACGCGATCGAGCGCGGCGGGCGGGCGAGGTTCCTGCCCGGGGCATCCGTGTGGGACATCGAGAGCGACGAGCAGGTCCACGTCGCGCTGCCCTGCGCCACCCAGAACGAGCTCGACGAGGCGCAGGCGGCGAAGCTCGTGGCGAACGGCCTCGTCGCCGTCGCCGAGGGCGCCAACATGCCGGCGACGCCCGGGGCGGTGCAGGTGTTCCGCGACGCCGACGTGCTGTTCGGGCCGGGCAAGGCCGCCAACGCCGGCGGCGTCGCGACGAGCGCGCTCGAGATGCAGCAGAACGCCTCGCGCGACTCGTGGAGCTTCGAGCACACCGAGCAGCGCCTCGCCGAGATCATGGCGGCGATCCACGAGCGCACCGCGGCGACGGCCGAGGAGTACGGCGCCCCCGGCGACTACGTCGTCGGCGCGAACATCGCGGGCTTCACCCGCGTCGCCGACGCGATGCTCGCGCTCGGCGTGATCTGAGGACGGCGCGCCGGCGCAGGGCGAGCGCGCCGCCGCCGGCCCGACTTTGCAGGACGAGAGCCGCCATCCCATGGATATGGGGGGATGGCGGCTCTCATCCTGTAAACCGCGCGAGGGCGAGGGTGATGCCGGCGCGAGGG
>JBDIAF010000266.1:0-3536 GCA_039812245.1 Agromyces sp.
AGTACGCCAGGCCGGCGCTGAGCCGCGGCTGCACCGTGACCGCGCCGTGGGTGAACGGCCGGCCGACCTCGGCGACGACGCGCTCGGCGATCGCCCGGGCCTCGTCGATCGAGGCGGGCGGCGCGATCACGACGGCGAACTCGTCGCCGCCGACGCGGGCGACGAGGTCCTCGGCGCGCACGGCGCCCATGATGCGCTCGGCCACCGCGCCCATCACGCGGTCGGCGTACGGATGCCCGTGCTGCTCGTTCATCGCCTTGAACCCGTCGAGGTCGAGGTAGAGCACGGCGACGCCCCCGCCACGACGGCGTTGCTCGTTGGCCCGGACGAGTGCGTCGTGGAACGCCCGGTAGTTCGGCAGCCCGGTCAGGCTGTCGGTGCGGGCGCGCCGCTCGAGGTCGCGCACGTCGGCCCTGGCCCGCACGACCTCGCTGCCGATGTGGGCGAGCGCGTCGACGGCGCTTCGGTCGGCGTCGGTGAAGACGTTCTGGTTGAGGTCGCGGCGCACGACCAGCCAGCGTCTCCTGCCGTCGACGTCGAGCACGGGTGCGCCGATCTCGGCCCCGCCTGGCGCGCGGTCGGCGAGCTCGGCGGCGTCGGCGTCGACGGTGCGGGCGGCGAGCTCGGTGAGGTACGCCTCGTGGTCGTCCACGTCGTCCCACGGCAGGCGGCGGGCGCCCTCGATGACGCCGGCGAGCCGTCGCGACACGATGCGGAGTTCGCGGATCAGCGCGAACCCGGCCAGCAGCGCCGCCGTCGCGACGATCATGCGGGTGGCGAACGCCGACTCGCTGGTGAGCAGCTCGCCCGAGGCGAGCGCGCCGCTCAGCACCTCGAGCAGGATCGCCATGCCCGCGATGAGCGCGACCACCACGGCCACCCGCCAGAGGCTCAGCGCCGAGACCCCGACGCCGCCGTCGCGCGCCCATCGGCAGCCCTGACGCAGCCATTCGACGAGCAGCACCACGGCGACGTACGCGGCCGCCGAGACCGGGTAGGCGACGAGCACCGGCACGTCGAGCGCGAGCGCGAGCTCCTGGATGCCGAGGAAGGCGAGGGCGGCGAGCGCGCCCAGCGCCGCGGCGTACGCGGCCAGGGCGGCCCGCCGCAGCAGGAACATCAGCCCGAAGAAGACGCCGACCGCGTAGACGCCAGCTGCGGCGAACGGCGCGTGGTCGAACACCGTGATCACGAGCAGGGCGACGCTCGCTCCGAGCGGCGGGATGCCCGCGCGATCGCCGAGCCGGATGCGGAACAGCGACGCCGCCATGACCGCGGCGATGTACAGGAGCGCCGTGCCCCACCACGCCGGCGGCAGCGCCGCGACCACGAACACGGCCCGCACCAGCAGCACGGCGAGCACGAAGAGCGCCGCGCCCAGGAACCAGAGGTCGCGCCGGCTGAGATCCCCGCGCAGCGCGCCGTCACCCCCTGGGGCTGCTCCCGCGATGGTCTCTGCGCTCGACCCGTCCCCCAACGTCCCCCACGTCATCCCTCCATCCTGCCCGTACCGCTTCCACAATTCGGGATGCCGCCCGCGAGCGCCGCGGGTTTCCGGGCCCGCCTCCTTCGCGACGGCGCATAACCCCGCGATGTTCCTGAATTCCGCACAGCCGGTAGCCTGTGGGGGTGAAGATCCTGGTCCTCGGTTCGGGCGCGCGCGAGCACGCCATCATCCTCGCGCTGCTCGGCGAAGAGGCCGGCCACGAGATCGTCGCCGCCCCCGGCAACGCCGGCATCGCCGGCTCGCCCACCGACTCGGCCCGCGGCAGCGTCTCGACCATCGCGCTCGACCCCACCGACCCCTCGGTCGTCACCGACTACGCCCGCGACAACGGCATCGAGCTCGTCGTCGTCGGCCCCGAGGCGCCCCTCGTCGCGGGAGTCGCCGACGCCCTTCGCACGGCCGGCGTCCCCGTGTTCGGCCCGGGCCGGCAGGCCGCCGCGCTCGAGGGCTCGAAGACCTTCGCGAAGCGCGTCATGGACGCCGCGGGCGTGCCCACCGGTCGCGCGGTGCGGGCGGCCACGGCCGACCAGGTCGCCGCCACGCTCGACGAGTTCGGCGCGCCTTACGTCGTGAAGGCCGACGGGCTCGCCGCGGGCAAGGGCGTGCTCGTCACGGGCGACCGCGACGCGGCGCTCGCGCACGCCGCGCACTACCTGCAGCAGGGCCCGGTGCTCGTCGAGGAGTTCCTCGACGGGCAGGAGGTGTCGCTGTTCCTCCTCGCCGACGGCGAGCACGTGCTGCCGCTGTCGCCCGCGCAGGACTACAAGCGCCTGCTCGACGCCGACCAGGGCCCGAACACGGGCGGCATGGGCGCGTACTCGCCGCTGCCGTGGCTCGCCGAGGCGTCCGACGGCCGAGGCGGCGTCTTCGGCAGCGAGCGGGCGTTCGTCGACGAGGTCATCGACACCATCGCGCTGCCGACGGTGCGTCAGCTCGCTGCCGAGGGCACCCCGTTCGTCGGCCTGCTCTACGCCGGACTCATCCTCACGAGCCGCGGCATCCGCGTCATCGAGTTCAACGCCCGCTTCGGCGACCCCGAGACCCAGGTCGTGCTGCCCCGCCTCGTCACCCCGCTCTCGGGCCTGCTGCTCGCGGCGGCCACCGGCAGGCTCGGCGAGCTCGAGCGGCCCGAGTTCTCGCCCGAGGCCGCCGTCACGGTGGTCCTCGCGAGCGAGGGCTACCCCGAGAAGCCCGAGACCGGTCGCGCGCTCGAGGGCATCGAGCAGGCCGAGCAGGTGCCCGGCGTCCACCTCGCGCACGCCGCCACGGCCGTGACCGGCGAGGGCGACGAGGCGCACCTCGTCGCGACCGGCGGCCGCGTGCTCAACGTCGTCGCGATCGGCGACGACTTCGCCGACGCTCGGCGCCGTGCCTACGAGGCGCTCGGCCGGCTGCGGCTCGAGGGCGGCCAGTTCCGCACCGACATCGCGGCCCGCGTCGCCGACTGACCCCGGGCGGTCGTGCGCGCGGTGCGCCCGTTCCTCCACCCCCGCGCCAGTTCGCCCGGCGCGGAGGACCGCGAGGTGGCGCAGCGCCCGCGGGTCGCCCTACGGCTGCGGGCGCCGGGCCGGGGCATCCGACGCTCCTAGGATGGATCGCATGACCGACGCCCTCGACCTGCCCGGCTGGACCCACGTCTACTCGGGCAAGGTGCGCGACCTGTACGTGCCGACCACCGCGATGGTCGACGACGACTCGTGGACGGGGGACCCGCTGACCGTCTCGCCCGTCGTGCTCGTCGTCGCGAGCGACCGCGTGAGCGCCTACGACCACGTGCTCGACCCGGCCGTCCCGGGCAAGGGGGCCCTGCTCACCGAGCTCACGCACTGGTGGCTCGAGCGGCTGCCCGAGGTGCCGAACCACCTGGCCCAGCCCCTCGACGACCGCTTCGAGGTGCCGCCCGTGCCCGCCGAGGTGGCCGACCGCGCGACCCTGTGCCGCACGCTCGATATGTTCCCCATCGAGTGCGTGGTGCGCGGCTACCTCACCGGCGGCGGCTACAAGGACTACCTCGCGACGGGCACGATCG
>JBDIAF010000267.1:0-3522 GCA_039812245.1 Agromyces sp.
GGGCAGGATGCGCCGGGCCCGGCGCAGGTAGAACCGGCCGAGCGCGACGCGACCGTCGCGCTCGGCCTCGCGCACCAGCGTGCCCGTGATGAGGAAGCCCGAGACGACGAAGAAGACGCCCACGCCCATGTACCCGGCGGGCGCCACGGCCGGCCAGCCGTGGTTGAGCACGACCGCCCCCACGGCGAGCGCCCGGAGCGCCTGGATCTCGGGGCGGAGCGTCGAGCGGTGCGCTGGCGCGGGGGAAGGAGCCGTCGCGCCAGCGCTGACCCCGCCGGCCGGTTTCGCGAACCCGCTCGTGGACGCACGGCATGCCCCGACGAGCCGAGGCGGACGAGTGCCGCACCCGGCGAGAGCGCCGGACACGACGAAAGGGGCCGGGCCCGCAGCCGAAGCTGCGAGTCCGACCCCTTCGAGGTCGCTATCGCGAAGAACTTACTTGAGGATCTTCGTGACGGTACCGGCGCCGACGGTGCGGCCACCCTCGCGGATGGCGAAGCCGAGGCCCTCCTCCATGGCGATCGGCTGGATGAGCTCGACCGTCATGTCGGTGGTGTCGCCGGGCATGACCATCTCGGTGCCCTCGGGCAGCGTGATGACGCCGGTGACGTCGGTGGTGCGGAAGTAGAACTGCGGACGGTAGTTCGCGTAGAACGGGTTGTGACGGCCGCCCTCGTCCTTCGAGAGGATGTAGGCAGTGCCCTCGAAGTTGGTGTGGGGGGTGACCGAGCCCGGCTGCACGACGACCTGGCCGCGCTCGACGTCCTCGCGCTTGGTGCCGCGGAGCAGGAGACCGCAGTTCTCGCCGGCCCAGGCCTCGTCGAGCTGCTTGTGGAACATCTCGATGCCCGTGACGGTGGTCTTCTGCGTCGGGCGGATGCCGACGATCTCGACCTCGGAGTTGATCTTCAGCGTGCCGCGCTCGGCGCGACCCGTGACGACCGTGCCACGACCGGTGATGGTGAAGACGTCCTCGATCGGCATGAGGAACGGCTTGTCCTTGTCACGCACGGGGTCGGGGATCGACTCGTCGACGGCGTCCATGAGGTCGAGGACCGACTGGACCCACTTCTCGTCGCCCTCGAGCGCCTTGAGGCCCGAGACGCGGACGACGGGAGCGTCGTCGCCGGGGAAGCCCTGCGACGAGAGCAGCTCGCGGACCTCGAGCTCGACGAGCTCCAGGATCTCCTCGTCGTCGACCATGTCGCTCTTGTTGAGGGCGACGAGCAGGTACGGCACGCCGACCTGCTTCGCGAGCAGCACGTGCTCGCGGGTCTGGGCCATCGGGCCGTCGGTCGCCGCGACCACGAGGATCGCGCCGTCCATCTGAGCGGCACCGGTGATCATGTTCTTGATGTAGTCGGCGTGACCCGGGGCGTCGACGTGCGCGTAGTGGCGCTTCGGCGTCTCGTACTCGACGTGCGAGATGTTGATCGTGATGCCGCGCTGGCGCTCCTCGGGAGCCGAGTCGATCGACGCGAAGTCGCGCTGCACGTTGGTGGCCGACGGGTACTTGTCGGCGAGCACCTTCGAGATCGCGGCGGTGAGCGTCGTCTTGCCGTGGTCGACGTGACCGATCGTGCCGATGTTGACGTGCGGCTTGGTCCGCTCGAACTTGGCCTTCGCCACTGTGGTCCTCCTCAGGACATCGTGCAACCTCAACGGGCGCCGGATTGCGCTCGGTGGGTTACTGGGTTGTGTTGATATGTTACGCGACCCGGGCGGGCCGTGCGGGCAGGGAGGGAATCCCCCGGGGGCCGGAGCCCCCGGAGGGGATTACTCGCCCTTGTTCTTCTGGACGATCTCGTCGGCGACAGCCTTCGGGACCTCCGCGTAGCTCTCGAACTCCATCGAGTACACCGCGCGGCCCGAGGTCTTCGACCGCAGGTCGCCGATGTAACCGAACATCTCCGAGAGCGGGACGTGCGCACGCACGACCTTCACACCGGCGGCGTCCTCCATCGACTGGATCTGGCCGCGGCGCGAGTTCAGGTCGCCGATGACGTCGCCCATGTACTCCTCGGGAGTACGGACCTCGACGCTCATCAGCGGTTCGAGCAGCACGGGGTTCGCCTTCTTCGCGGCTTCCTTGAAGCCCATCGAACCGGCGATCTTGAACGCCATCTCCGAGGAGTCGACGTCGTGGGCCGCGCCGTCCACGAGGGTGGCCTTGACGCCCACCATCGGGAAGCCGGCGAGGATGCCGTACTGCATCGCGTCCTGGAAGCCGGCGTCGACCGAGGGGATGTACTCGCGCGGGACGCGGCCACCGGTGACGGCGTTCACGAACTCGTACGTCTTGTCGCCCTCGACCTCGAGCGGCTCGAGCGCGAACTGGATCTTCGCGAACTGGCCGGAGCCACCGGTCTGCTTCTTGTGGGTGTAGTCGTGGCGCTCGACCGCGCGACGGATCGTCTCGCGGTAGGCCACCTGGGGCTTGCCGACGTTCGCCTCGACCTTGAACTCGCGCTTCATGCGGTCGACGAGGATGTCGAGGTGCAGCTCGCCCATGCCCTTGATGACGGTCTGGCCGGTCTCGGGGTTGAGCTCGGTGCGGAAGGTCGGGTCCTCCTCGGCGAGCTTCTGGATCGCGGTGCCCAGCTTCTCCTGGTCGGCCTTGGTCTTCGGCTCGATGGCGACCTCGATGACGGGCTCGGGGAAGGTCATCGACTCGAGCACGACCTGGTTGTCGGGGTCGCACAGGGTGTCACCGGTGGTGGTGTCCTTCAGGCCGATGACCGCGTAGATGTTGCCCGCGGTCAGCGAGTCGACCGGGTTCTCCTTGTTGGCGTGCATCTGGAAGATCTTGCCGATGCGCTCCTTCTTGCCCTTGGTCGAGTTGACGACCTGGGCGCCCGAGTCGAGGTGACCCGAGTAGACGCGCACGTAGGTGAGGCGACCGAAGAAGGGGTGCACGGCGACCTTGAAGGCCAGCGCCGAGAACGGGTCGTTGGCGTCGGGGTGGCGCTCGATGACCTCGTCCTCGTTGCGGGGGTTGCGGCCCTCGATGGCGGGCACGTCGAGCGGCGACGGGAGGTAGTCGACGACCGCGTCGAGCATCGGCTGGACGCCGCGGTTCTTGAAGGCCGAGCCGCACAGGACGGGGTAGATCTCGGAGTTCACGACCATCTTGCGGATGGCGCCCTTGATCTCGGCGACCGTGAGCTCCTCGCCGCCGAAGAACTTCTCGAGCAGCGCGTCGTCGGTCTCGGCGACGGTCTCGAGCAGGGTCTGGCGGTACTCCTCGGCCTTGTCCTTCAGGTCGGCCGGGATCTCCTGGACCTCGTACTTGGCGCCCATGGTCACGTCGCCCTTGGCGTCGCCGGGCCACACGAGGGCGCGCATCTCGATCAGGTCGACGACGCCGATGAAGTCGTTCTCGGCGCCGATCGGCAGCTGCAGCACGAGCGGCTTCGCGCCCAGGCGGCTGACGATCGTGTCGACGGTGAAGTAGAAGTCGGCACCGAGCTTGTCCATCTTGTTGACGAAGCAGATGCGCGGCACGTTGTACTTGTCGGCCTG
>JBDIAF010000268.1:0-3507 GCA_039812245.1 Agromyces sp.
CGGGCGAGCCGCAGGCCGTGCTCGACGTACTCGATGACCGATGCCGGGTCGGCGTCGACGAAGACCAGGTCGTAGGAGCTCTCGTTCATGCGGGGCAGCACCTCGCCTGCGCGCCCGGCGATGAGCCGGATGCGTGCGGCCTGCACGCCGGCGTCGGCGAAGTGCTGGCGCGCCTGCTGCTGGTACTCGGTCTCGGTGTCGATCGAGGTGAGCATCGCCCTGCGGGCGTGCTGGAGCATCCAGAGACCCGAGACGCCCACGCCGGTGCCGAGCTCGATGATCGACTCGGCGCGGGTGGACGCCGCGATCGCGCCGAGCTGCGCGCCGACGGCGGGGGAGACGGGGTCGATGCCGAGCTCGAGCGACTGCTGTCTGGCGCGCGCGACGGGCTCGCTCTCGACGACGGCGTCGTCGACGTACTTCCAGTTCAGGTCGTGTTCGGACACTTCCGCTCCCGCTCTCTTACAACCCCCAAGGATAGGGGGACGATCGGCGCGGCGGGCCGCGCCTCGCCGCCCACTATCCTGTAGAGGTGTTCGGTCTGACGTTCGAGAAGCTCCTCATCATCGGGGTGATCGCCGTCTTCCTGCTCGGGCCCGAGCGGCTGCCGCACTACGCGGCGCAGCTCGGCCGGCTCGTGCGCTCGCTGCGCGACATGGCCAACGGGGCGAAGGACCGGATGCGCGAGGAGATGGGGCCCGAGTTCGACGAGGTCGACTGGAAGCAGCTCGACCCGCGGCAGTACGACCCGCGCCGCATCATCCGCAATGCGCTGAGCGACGCCGACCCCTTCGCCGAGCAGGCCCCCAAGCCCGTGGTCGCGCGCGCCTCGGTCAACGAGAACTCGGCCTACCTGCAGCGCAAACGGAAGCGCGAGGCCCTCGGCGCGGGCGAGCCGGCCCCGTTCGACTCCGAAGCCACCTAGGCCGTTCGCCCGCCGCAGGGGCCGAGGCGCAGCGGCTGCGGATGCCTCAGCGCCGCCGCAGCGCGGCGAGCCCGCGCGAGAGGGCGAGCAGCAGCGGGGCCTGCTCGCGGTACTCGCGGCCCCAGCGGGGCAGCTGCAGCAGCCCCGTGGTCGCCGACACCGTGACGGGCTCGACGAAGCGCAGCAGTCCCTCGGGGCCGTTGCGGCGGCCGACGCCCGACTGCTTCTGGCCGCCCATCGGGGCGTCGACCGACGCGAACGCGCCGCGGTAGCCCTCGTTGATGTTCACGCTGCCGGCGTCGAGGCGGTCGGCGACCCGCTGGCCGCGCGCCGTCGAGCCGGTGAACACCGCCGCGTTCAGGCCGTACTCGCTGGCGTTGGCCGCCTCGACCGCCTCGTCCTCGCCGTCGACGAGGTAGAGCGAGGCGATCGCGCCGAAGGTCTCCTCGGCGTAGACGCGCATGTCGGGCGTCACGCCCGTGAGCACGGTCGGCTCGAAGAACCACGGGCCGACGTCGGGGCGCGCTCGGCCGCCGACGAGCACGGTCGCGCCCTTCTCGACCGCGTCGTCGAGGTGGGCGGTGACGCGTTCGAGCTGCGCGGCCGAGGCCAGCGAGCCGAAGTCGGCGTCGAAGTCGAGACCGGAGCCGAGCTTCGCCTCGCGCAGGCGCTCGACGAGCGCGGCGGTGAAGGGACCCGAGATCCGGCGGTCGACGTAGATCCGCTCGACCGAGACGCACAGCTGCCCCATCGCGGCGAAGCACGCGTGCGCGGCGTTCTCGGCCGCGCGCGCCGGATCGGCGTCGTCGAGCACGAGGAGCGGGTTCTTCCCGCCGAGCTCGAGCGAGGCGCCGACGAGGCGGCGGCCGGCCTTCTCGGCGATGCGGCGACCCGTCGCGGTCGAGCCGGTGAAGCAGATGTAGTCGGCATGGTCGGTGAGCGCCTCGCCGACCTCGCCGGCGGGGCCGGCGACGACGGCCCAGAGCGCCTCGGGCACGCCGGCCTCGACGAACGCCCGGCGCAGGGCGAGGATCGAGAGCGCGCCCTGGTCGTCGGCCTTCTGCACGACGGCGCAGCCGGCTGCGAGGGCGGGGACGACGTCCATCGCGGCGAGGCTGAGCGCGTAGTTCCACGGCGTGATGACGCCCACGACGCCCTTCGAGCGGTAGCGCACGCGGGTGGTCGCGACGGTCGGGATGCCGCTGCGCCGGCGTCGGCCGCGCAGCGTGCGCCGGGCGGCGAGCGCGTTGTAGCGCGTCACCGACGCGGCTTGGAAGACCTCTTCGAAGCCCTGCCCGCGGGTCTTGCCGCTCTCGAGCTGGATGAGGTCGAGCAGCAGCTCGCGCCGCTCGAGCAGCAGGTCGTGGGCGCGAAGCAGCACTCGTCGCCGGTGCGCGAACCCGGCGCGCGCCCACGCGAGCTGCGCGAGCCGGGCGCGCGAGATCGCGTCGCGCACGTCGTCGGCGCTCGACTGGGGCAGCTCGTGGAGCGTCTCGCCGGTCGAAGGGGTGGGCACGGGACGGGTGACGGAGCCCGAGGCGACCACATCGTCGTCGAGGCTCGCGTACAGGGCTTCGAAGGCCGTCTGCGCTGGCATGCGCACAGTCTAGGTCAACTGTCCCACTTCGTGCTCCGGATGCCATACACTGCGTCCATGCCCGCACCGGAGCGTTCGCTGCCGCGCGGGGTCGTCACCCGCTACGCGATCGGCTCGATCGGCACCGGCGGCTTCGCGACCCTGCCCGGTCTCGTCCTCGTCTACTACCTGACCGACACCCTCGGCGTCGCCGCGCTCGCCGCGGGCGCCGTCGTCACCGCCGCGAAGGTCTGGGACGTCGTGATCGACCCGTGGATCGGGGGCCGCAGCGACCGCGCCCTCGTCGCGGCCGGCACCCGGCGGCGTGGCATGCTCCTCGGCGCGATCGGGCTGCCGCTCGCGTTCGCACTCACCTTCGCCGTCGCGCCCGGGCTCGGGCCCGTGGCATCCGGAGTCTGGGTGTTCGTCGCGTTCCTCGCGACGGCGACCTTCTTCAGCCTGTTCCAGGTGCCGTACATCGCCTTGCCCGCCGAGCTCACCCCCGGCTACGACGAACGCACCCGGCTGCTCACCTGGCGCGTCGTCGTGCTGACCATCGCGATCCTGCTGTTCGGCGCCGGCGGGCCCGAGCTGCGGGGGCTCTTCGCCGACGAGCACCTCGGCTACTTCGCGATGGCGCTCGTGGCCGGCGTCGTGATCGGCGCGGGCATGCTCGTCGCGACGACGGTCGCGCCGCGCCGTGCCGCGGCTGCCACGGCCGTGCCGGCCAGTGCGCCGGAGCCGACGGAGGGCGGCTATCGCGAGGGCGTCGCAGCCCTGCGGCGGAGCGCACCGTTCCGCGCCCTGCTCGGGGCGTTCGTGCTGCAGGGACTCGCGACGGGGCTCATGCTCGCGGGTGCGCAGTTCGTCGCCACCTGGGTGCTACACGACGAGCAGGCCGTCACGCTGCTGTTCGTCGCCCTCATCGCGCCGGCCGTGCTGGTGACGCCGCTGTGGCAGCTCGTCGCACGCCGCGTGGGCAAGGAGCGCGGCTTCGCCATGGCGA
>JBDIAF010000269.1:0-3506 GCA_039812245.1 Agromyces sp.
CGCCGGTGCGCCCGGCGTGCGCGTCGACGCCGTGCGGGCGCGCACCGCCGCGCTCGACGCGGCCGCCTTCGTCCGCGCGCCGTACGCCGAACGCGTCGCCGCCCAGCTGGACCTCGCCTTGCCCGAGCTGCCGACGACGACGATCGGCTCGTTCCCGCAGACCCGGGAGATCCGACGCGCGAGGGCCGGTCACCTCGCCGGCGAGCTCGACGCCGCCGGGTACCGCGCGCTCATGCGGGAGGAGATCGAGCGCGTCGTGCGCCTGCAGGAGGAACTCGACCTCGACGTGCTCGTGCACGGCGAGCCCGAGCGCAACGACATGGTGCAGTACTTCGCCGAGCTGCTCGACGGCTTCGCCGTCACCGAGCACGGATGGGTCCAGTCCTATGGTTCGCGCTGCACGCGTCCCTCGATCCTGTGGGGCGACGTCTCGCGGCCGGCGCCGATGACGGTCGACTGGGCCGGGTACGCGCAGTCGCTCACCGACCGCCACGTGAAGGGGATGCTGACGGGCCCGGTCACGATCCTCGCCTGGTCGTTCGTGCGCGACGACCAGCCGCTCGGCGACACGGCCCGGCAGCTCGCGCTCGCCCTGCGCGACGAGGTCGCCGACCTCGAGCGCGCGGGCATCCGCATCGTCCAGGTCGACGAGCCCGCGCTGCGCGAGCTCCTGCCGCTGCGCCGGGCCGAGCAGGCCGAATACCTGGATTGGTCGGTCGGGGCGTTCCGGCTCGCGACGAGCGGGGCGGATGCCTCGACCCAGGTGCACACCCACCTCTGCTACTCGGAGTTCGGGGTGGTGATCGACGCCATCCGCGGGCTCGACGCCGACGTCACGAGCATCGAGGCGGCGCGCAGCCGCATGGAGGTCGTCGAGGACCTGGCGCGAAGCGGCTTCGCGCACGGCGTGGGCCCGGGCGTCTACGACATCCACTCTCCGCGGGTGCCGAGCGTCGACGAGGTGCGGGCGCTGCTCGAGCGCGCCGTCGCCGACGTGCCTGCGGAGCGGCTCTGGGTGAACCCCGACTGCGGGCTGAAGACGCGCGGCTACGACGAGACGGTCGCCTCGCTCGAGAACCTCGTCGCGGCGACCAAGCAGGTGCGAGAGGCGCTCGCGAACGCGTGAGACGGGGGCGCGGTTGAGCGTGGCCCGGCCGTCGAGGCCTCGGGATCCCCGAGGGGATCCCGGGGCCTCGCGTCTCGATCGAGCCGGTCGCCGGTCGTGGCTTCAGACGGCGCGCAGCACCGCGACGACCTTGCCGAGCACCTCGGCGTCGTCGCCCAGGATCGGCTCGAACGCGCTGTTGCGCGGCAGCAGCCACGTGTGCCCGTCGCGCTGCCGGAACACCTTCACCGTCGCCTCGCCGTCGAGCATGGCGGCCACGATCTCGCCGTTCTCGGCGTTGTGCTGCTGACGCACGACGACCCAGTCGCCGTCGCAGATCGCCGCGTCGATCATCGACTCGCCGACGACCTTGAGCATGAACAGCTCGCCCTTGCCGACGAGCTGGCGGGGGAGCGGGAACACCTCGTCGATCTGCTGGTCGGCGGTGATCGGCACGCCGGCCGCGATGCGGCCGACGAGCGGCACCATGGCGGCGTCGCCCATGGGCACGGCCTCGCCGGGTGCCGAGGGCCGGTCGTCGACGCCGGGAAGCTCGATCAGCACCTCGAGCGCTCGGGGGCGGTTGGGGTCGCGGCGCAGGTAGCCGGCCAGTTCGAGCTGGTTGAGCTGGTGGGTCACGCTCGAGAGCGAGGAGAGCCCCACGGCGTCGCCGATCTCGCGCATGCTGGGCGGATACCCGCGCCCGGCGACCGAGCGCTGGATCACCTCGAGGATCGCGACCTGCTTGGGGCTGAGGCTCTTGCGGCGGCGCGACCGGCCGGTCGTCCGGGTGCCCTCGGTTTCGCTGCTCACTCTTCGCGCCCCTCGTTCGATGCGGTCTCGCGACCGGAATGTCGGTGGTCCGTGGTCGACTGCTCTCGGACATTCGAAACAGTATCCGGCGGATGCCCGTGCGGCAAACATTTCTTCGAGTGTGTCGCCGATCCTGCGGCACCCGATGTTCGAAGAAGTGCTTGCAGATTCGAACAATCGAAGATAGATTCGGAACACAGCTTCGCATCCGGCCCTCCCGGCCGAGGGCCGGATGCGATTCTCCTGGAGGTGTGAGAGATGAGCGCAGTCACGGTGACCGGTGCGGGCGTCGGCGGCTTCGAGGCGCCGCGCACGCGGCTCCGGCTGACCCGGCGCGGTCGTGTCGTCTTCACGGCCCTCGCGGCCATGCCGCTCGTGATCTGGGCGGCCGTGGTCGTGCTCGGGTCCGCGGCGGCCGCCGCCGGTGACGGCCTCGCGACGCCGGGCGAGGTGTTCGAGTACGTCACGGTCGGCGCCGGCGACACCCTGTGGGAGATCGCCGAGTCCATCGCCCCCGGTGACGACCCGCGGCTCGTGGTCGACGACATCGTGCGCCTCAACGGGCTCGACTCCTCTGCCGTCGAGCCGGGGCAGCGCCTCGCGTTGCCGGCCGTCGACTGAGCGGGCCGGCAGCAGCTCCGTCACCGGGCGTCGTGCGGTCCGAGCACGGGCGTCCGCCTCACTACCATGGTGTGGTGACGAGCTTCGAAGACCTGCCCATCCGCGATGATCTGCGCGGGCGTTCGCCCTACGGTGCTCCGCAGAAGTCGGTGCCGGTCGCGCTCAACGTGAACGAGAACACGCATCCGATCCCCGAAGACGTCGCGCACGACATCGTCGCCCGGGTTGCCGCGGCCATCCTCAAGCTCAACCGCTACCCCGACCGGGAGTTCACGGAGCTGCGCGAGGCGTTCGCCCGGTACCTCGGCCACGGCCTCCGCGCCGAGCAGATCTGGGCCGCGAACGGCTCGAACGAGGTGCTGCAGCACCTGCTGCAGGCGTTCGGCGGCCCCGGCCGTCGTGCCCTCGGCTTCGCGCCCACGTACTCGATGTACCCGCTGCTCTCGGCGGGCATCGGCACCGAGTGGATCGCGGCCGAGCGCGACGCCGACTACGAGCTGAGCGCCGAGACCGCGGTCGCGGCGATCGAACGCCACGATCCCGACCTGGTGCTGCTGTGCGCTCCGAACAACCCCACCGGCACGCCGCTGCCGATCGAGACCATCCGTGCGGTCGCCGACGCGGCACGGGGCATCGTCGTGGTCGACGAGGCCTACATCGAGTTCGCCGACCCCGGCACGCCCAGCGCGCTGACGCTGCTCGAGGGGCGCCCGCGCCTCGTCGTCTCGCGAACGATGAGCAAGGCGTTCGCGTTCGCCGGTGCCCGTGTCGGGTACCTCGCCGCCGATCCGGCCGTGATCGACGCGCTGCGCCTGGTGCGTCTGCCCTATCACCTCTCGGCGCTCACGCAGGCGGCCGCCCTCGGCGCGCTCGCCCACAGCGACGAGATGCTCGCGATGGTCGCCGACATCCGCGGCCAGCGCGAGCGGATCGAGCGCGAGCTCGCCGCCATGGGCTTCACCCCGTA
>JBDIAF010000270.1:0-3499 GCA_039812245.1 Agromyces sp.
GGATCTCGCGATCGCCGAGGCCACCGCGGCCGGTGCCGACCTCGTCACCGAGCCGCTACTCGTGCCCGGGCTGCAGGCCCCGGCCGAGCTCGCCGCGCTCGTGGTCGAGCGCTTCGCCGAGGCATCCGCGCGCGTCTGATCGAGGCGGTCGCGCGACCGCGCTGTCAACTGTGTGACGCAAATCGACGCTCCGCGTCGTCGCATTTCATCGCGTGACAGGGCGTTCGTCATGAACGTGCCGCCCGTCTGCGGCTGGCCTAGCGTCGCTCCAGCGGCGGATCCCCGCCGTGCCCCGATCGGGGTGAGCAGGGCTGGAGGCGAGCGTGACGCTGAGCGAGACGAGCACGCGGGAGGCGGGGACGCCGGCCGGTGCACCGGTGCGCCGGGCGGCCGGCGTGCGGCCCGCGCGCGGGGCGAACAAGCCCAACGGGCAGTGGAAGGTCGACGGCACCGCGCCGCTCAACGCCAACGAGGCGTGGAAGCAGGAGGACGGCGGGCTCTCGGTGCGCGAGCGGATCGAGAACGTGTACGCCGCGGGCGGCTTCGCGTCGATCGATCCCACCGACCTGCACGGCCGCTTCCGATGGTGGGGCCTCTACACGCAGCGCAAGCCCGGCATCGACGGCGGCAAGACCGCGACCCTCGAACCGCACGAGCTCGAGGACGAGTACTTCATGCTGCGCGTGCGCATCGACGGCGGGCAGCTCACGACCGAGCAGCTGCGCGTCATCGGCGCCATCTCGACCGAGTTCGCCCGCGACACCGCCGACCTCACCGACCGGCAGAACATCCAGCTGCACTGGGTGCGCGTCGAGGACGTGCCCGAGATCTGGCGCCGGCTCGAGGCGGTCGGCCTCGAGACCACCGAGGCGTGCGGGGACGTGCCGCGCGTGTTCCTCGCATCTCCGGTCGCCGGCATCGCCGCGGACGAGCTCATCGACCCGACCCCGCAGCTCGAGGAGCTGCGCGCGAAGTACGTCGGCAACCCCGAGTTCGCGAACCTGCCCCGCAAGTACAAGACGGCCATCACGGGTCACCCGAGCCAGGACGTCGTGCACGAGATCAACGACTGCGCGTTCGTCGCGGTCGAGCACCCCGAGCTCGGCGTCGGCTACGACCTGTGGGTCGGCGGCGGGCTCTCGACCGCGGCGCACCTCGCCGAGCGGCTCGGCGCGTTCGTCGCCCCCGAGCGCGTCGCCGAGGTGTGGGAGGGCGTGACCTCGATCTTCCGCGACTACGGGTACCGCCGCTTGCGCAACCGGGCGCGGCTCAAGTACCTGGTCGCCGACTGGGGCGCCGAGCGCTTCCGCGAGGTGCTCGAGACCGAGTACCTGTCGACGCCGCTGCCCGACGGGCCGGCGGCCCCCAAGCCGCGCACCCAGGGCGACCACGTCGGCGTGCACCGGCAGAAGGACGGCCGCTTCTACATCGGCGTCACCCCCTTCGTCGGCCGCGTCTCGGGCACGACGCTCACGGCGATCGCCGAGCTGCTCGAGCGGCACGGCTCGGGGCGCCTGCGCACCACGCCGCACCAGAAGCTCGTGCTGCTCGACATCGACGAGGCGCACGTCGAGCCGCTCGTCGCCGAACTCGACGCGCTCGGGCTGCAGTCGCGGCCGAGCCTCATCCGCCGCGGCACGATCGCCTGCACCGGCATCGAGTTCTGCAAGCTCGCGATCGTCGAGACCAAGCAGACCGCCACCGACGCCGTGCTCGCCCTCGAGGAGCGCCTGGCCGGCATCGAGCTGCCGCACCCGATCAGCCTCCACGTGAACGGCTGCCCGAACTCCTGCGCGCGCATCCAGACGGCCGACATCGGGCTCAAGGGCCAGCTGCTGCCCGACGGCGACGGCGGGCAGACGCCCGGCTTCCAGGTGCACCTCGGCGGCGGCCTCGCCTCGACCACCCGCGAGGAGGCCGGCACCGGCCGCACCGTCCGCGGGCTCAAGGTGACCGCTGCGGGCCTCGCCGACTACGTCGAGCGGCTCGTGCGCCGCTTCCTCGCCGAGCGCGATGCCGCCGCCGACGAGAGCTTCGCCGAATGGGCGCTGCGCGCCGACGAGGGGGCCCTGCAATGAGCGTCAGCCTCGCGCCCCGCGCCGCCCGCGCGCGCACCCCCGACGAGCTGCGCGCGCTCGCCGAGGCGGGCAACGCCGAGCTCGGCAGCCTCGGCCCCGACGAGGCGTCGGCCTATGCCGTCGTCGCCTGGGTGGCGAAGCACTTCGGCCCCGAACAGGCCGCCGTCGCCTGCTCGATGGCCGACGCCGTGCTGCCGCACGTCGTCGCCCAGTCGCTGCCCGGCGTCGACGTGCTCTTCCTCGACACGGGCTACCACTTCGCCGAGACCTACGAGACGCGCGACGCCGTCGCCCAGGGGCTCGACGTGCGCATCGTCGACGTGCTGCCCGAGCAGACGGTCGCCGAGCAGAACCTCGCCTTCGGCGAGGACCTCTTCGCCCGCGACCCGGGCCTCTGCTGCCAGCGCCGCAAGGTCGAGCCGCTGCAGCAGGCCCTCGCCGGCTACGAGGTGTGGTTCACGGGCGTGCGCCGCGACGAGGCGCCCACCCGCACGAACACGCCGCTCGTCGCGTGGGACGAGCGGAACGGCCTCGTCAAGGTCAATCCGCTCGCGGCCTGGACCTTCGACGAGCTCACCGACCACGCCGGCGCCTTCGGGGTGCCGGTGAACCCGCTGCTCGGCCGCGGGTACCCCTCGATCGGCTGCGAGCCGTGCACCAAGCCGGTCGCCGCAGGCGAAGACCCGAGGTCGGGCCGCTGGGCCGGCCTCTCGAAGACGGAATGCGGGCTGCACGTATGAGCGAGAAGAACACCGGTGCGGGTCTCGAGACGGTCGCCGCGCTCCCGGCTCGACCGGCGAGGCTCACGTCCCTCGACCAGCTCGAGTCGGAGGCGATCCACATCATCCGCGAGGTCGTGGCCGAGTTCGAGCGACCCGTGCTGCTGTTCTCGGGCGGCAAGGACTCGGTGGTCGTGCTGCACCTGGCGACCAAGGCGTTCTGGCCGGGGCGGGTGCCCTTCCCGGTGCTGCACGTCGACACCGGGCACAACTTCCCCGAGGTCATCGCCTTCCGCGACCGCACCGTCGAGCGCCTGGGCCTGCGCCTCGAGGTCGCCCGCGTGCAGGACTACCTCGACGACGGCCGGCTGCACGAGCGGGCCGACGGCACCCGCAACCCGCTGCAGACGCAACCGCTGCTCGACGCCATCGCCGCCGGGCGCCACGACGCCGTCTTCGGCGGCGCACGCCGCGACGAGGACAAGGCCCGCGCGAAGGAGCGGATCCTGAGCCTGCGCGACGAGTTCGGCCAGTGGGACCCGCGCAACCAGCGACCCGAGCTCTGGAACCTCTACAACGGTCGGCACACGCCGGGCCAGCACGTGCGGGCGTTCCCGATCTCGAACTGGACCGAGCTCGACGTCTGGGCCTACATCGAGCGCGAGGGCATCGAGCTGCCGCCGCTGTACTTCGCGCACGAGC
>JBDIAF010000271.1:0-3499 GCA_039812245.1 Agromyces sp.
CCCTGACCGGCGCCCGGGCGGCGGAATCCACAGCCGCGAGGAACGCTCAGCGTCGCCGGGTACAATCGCGGGGTGGACTGGTGGGCGTGGGTGCTGATCGCCGCGGCCGTCGGTGCCGTGGGCTGGCTCGCCGTGCGCCTGCGCTGGATCGACCTGTCCGACAAGACCAAGCGCAAGCCCTCGGGGCACGCCGTGATGATGATCGGCGACGAGGTGTTCGCGCCGCGCAAGTACGAGGCGCAGATCGAGCTCGAGCGCCAGAACCGGCTGCCGACGCCCGCGCCCACGCCGGACGGCGACAAGGGCATCGCCTTCGCCGACGAGGCGGATGCCTCGGTCGAGCCCGCCCGCGGCGACCGCTTCCGCGGCAGCATCCGCCTCGACGTCTGACGCCGCTCGCCGAGGCTACGCCGTCGGGCAGCCGAGGTCGGCGGCGATCGCCCGCATCGCGGCCGACGCCGTCTCGACGGTCATGAGCGCGTTGCCGCCGACGATGTGCAGGCCGTACGCGTCCTCGAGGGCGACGAAGGTCATCGCCAGCTCCTCGTCTGAGAGCCGCGGCGAGAACACCCCGGCCGCGCGGCCGGCTGCGAGGATGCCGCGGTAGGTCTCGAGCTGGCGCAGGTAGAGCTTCTGCACGAGCTCGTCGTGCAGGGCGGAGTTGCCGGCGAGCACGTCGAACTCGTAGAGCAGCGCCATCAGGGCGTCGTCTGGTCCGTCGGGCAGGCCGCCGGCGATCGCCGCAGCGAGCTGCTCGCGCGGGTCGTCGAGCGCCGCCACCCGGGCGTCGCGCGCGTCGCAGAAGCGCTCGAGACCTCGTGGGCTGGTCTCGATACGCTCCTTCGTCGCTACTCGACCGGCGGGCGAGTCGCTACTCGACGGGCGGTGACCTGCTACTCGGGCGGCGGGCGCGTGCGGCAGACTGGAGGGCGTGCCAGCCGCCGAGCCGAACCGCGTGATCCACGCCGACAACCTCGACGTGCTGCCGACCCTCCCCGACGGCGCGTTCACGCTCATCTACCTCGACCCGCCGTTCAACACGGGTCGTCCGCAGCAGCGGCACGCGACCCGGCACGTGCGCATCGCCGAGCGCGAGAGCGAGAGCGAGGGGGCGGATGCCTCGGGCGGCGCGCCGGAGGCATCCACGGCGCTCTCGGCCGCCGCCGCATCGACCGCCGCCGTCTCGGCGGTCACCGGCTTCGCCGGCCAGCGCTACGAGCGCATCCGCGGCGACCTGCTGCGCTACGACGACCGCTTCGACGACTACTGGGGCTTCCTCGAGCCGCGCCTCGTCGAGGCGTGGCGGCTGCTCGCCGACGACGGCACGCTGTACCTGCACCTCGACTACCGCGAGGCGCACTACGCGAAGGTGCTGCTCGACGCGCTCTTCGGGCGCGAGTGCTTCCTCAACGAGATCGTCTGGGCCTACGACTACGGCGCGAAGACGAAACGGCGCTGGCCGACGAAGCACGACACGATCCTCGTCTACGTGAAAGATCCTGAGCGCTACTGGTTCGACTCCTCGGCCGTCGACCGCGAGCCCTACATGGCGCCCGGGCTGGTCACGCCCGAGAAGGCCGCTGCGGGCAAGCTGCCGACCGACGTGTGGTGGCACACCATCGTCTCGCCGACGGGGCGCGAGAAGACCGGCTACCCGACGCAGAAGCCAGAGGGCGTGCTTCGGCGCATCGTGCAGGCCTCGACGCGCGAGGGCGACCTGGTGCTCGACTTCTTCGCCGGCAGCGGCACGACGGGGGCGGTCGCGGCCTCGCTGGGGCGGCGCTTCGTGCTCGTGGACTCCCATCCCGAGGCGATCGAGGTCATGCGCGCCCGGCTCGCCGGCGTGCCGGACACGGTGTTCGAGGCGGGCCCCGCGCTCTCTCCTTCGCTGCCGCCGAGTGATGACGAAACCGCACGACTGACGACGAAATTCGTGCCCGTCGGCGCGGTCTCGTCATCACCCGGCGACACGCATGAGGGACAGGAGATCGCATGAGGTTCCGCATCTTCACCGAGCCGCAGAACGGCGCGAGCTACGGGCAGCAGCTCGCCATGGCGCAGGCCGCGGAACGGCTCGGCTTCGACGCGTACTTCCGCAGCGACCACCTGCTCGCCTTCGACGGAGACGGGCTGCCGGGGCCGACGGACTCGTGGGTCACCCTCGGCGCGCTCGCGCGCGAGACGTCGACGATCCGGCTCGGCACCCTCGTCACGAGCGTGACCTTCCGCCACCCGGGCCTCACCGCGATCCAGGTCGCCCAGGTCGACGAGATGAGCGGCGGCCGCATCGAGTTCGGCCTCGGCACCGGCTGGCACGCCGGTGAGCACGCGGCCTACGGCATCCCCTTCCCGAGGCAGCGCTTCGGCATGCTCGAGGAGCAGCTCGAGATCATCACCGGGCTCTGGTCGACGCCCGTGGGCGGCCGGTTCTCGTTCGAGGGCGACCACTACGCGCTCGTCGACTCGCCCGCCCTGCCGAAGCCCGTGCAGCAGCCCGTGCCCGTCATCGTCGGCGGAACGGGTCCCTCCCGCACGCCCGCGCTCGCGGCCCGCTTCGCGCACGAGTACAACGTGCCGTTCCGCTCGAACGACGAGATCGCCACCGGGTTCGCCCGGGTGCGCGCGGCCGCCGAGGACTTCGGTCGCGACCCGGCCTCGCTCGTCTACTCGGCCGCGCTGACGACGACGATCGGCGAGACGGATGCCTCGTACCGGCGACGAGCCGAGGCGATCGGCGAGGACCCGGCTGCCCTCGCCGTCGAGGGCATCGGCGGTACGCCGCAGCAGGTGGTCGACCGCATCGGCGGCCTCGCCGAACTCGGCGTCGAGACGCTCTACCTGCAGATCCTCGACTTCGACGACCTCGAGGTGCTCGAGCTCCTCGCGAGCGAGGTCGTGCCCGCGTTCTCCTGAGTGCGCAGTCGCCCGAATCCTTGGGATTCGGGCGACCGTCAGCACATTGCGCGATTAGAGTGCGACGAACACACCGCCTGAGGCGATGAGCAGCGTCGTGGCCGTGTCGGGAACGAGGAAGGCGACCTCGCCCGTCGCGGTCTGCCCGGTGTAGATCTCGGGCTGGCCGCCGATGTCGTTGGGCAGCACGATGATCTTCGACGGATAGGTCTGGCTGGTCGCCGCATCGACGATCGCGAGGTCGTACGTCGCGCTGCCCGGCCGCACCGACTTCGCGGCGTCGGCCGAGGTGTTCGTCAGCGTGACGGTGACGACGGCGTAGTGCATACCGGCGGGCGCGGCCTCGTTGAACATGTTCGCGTCGGCGACGTACTGGTTGGCGTTCGCCTGGGTGAGGGCGAACGTGCTCGAGAACGTCGTGCCGTCGTACTGCTTCGAGTCGACGGCCGAGCCGACGGGGCCGGGGTTCGCGAGGGTGCCGACCTCGGGCTCGGGCGCCGGCTCGGGCGCCGGCTTCGTGTCGGCGTCGGTCGCCTCGGATGCCACGGGCTTGGCGCCGCTCGTGTCGAGCTGCTTGGCGGAGCAC
>JBDIAF010000272.1:0-3491 GCA_039812245.1 Agromyces sp.
CGGCGGCGACGAGCGCCCGCAGCGCGGGCGCGCCCAGCACGCCGGTCGCGCCGACGAGCAGCACGCGCTCGTGGGCGCGGCCGGCACTGGCGACGGGTTCGGACACGGGGGCACGACGATCGCTCACGACGCCGACGCTACCCGGGACCGCCGATAGAGCGCGACGATCTCGTCGGCGCCGAGCTCTGCACCGCTCGCCTCGGCACTGGCCTGCACGAGCGCCGCGAAGGCGCGCTCCGCATCCGCGTCGAGCACGACCCCGGTCTCGCGCTCGAGGAGGTACCCGACGCCGCCCTTGCCGGACTGGCTGTTGACCCGCACGACCGCCTCGTAGCTGCGGCCGACGTCGGCGGGGTCGATCGGCAGGTACGGCACCTCCCACGGGGCATCCGACTCGGCGACGCCGGCTGCGGCCGCGCGCGCCGCGTGATGGGCGAAGCCCTTGCGGATCGCGTCCTGGTGGGTGCCGGAGAACGCCGTGTGCGCGAGTTCGCCCGCGTAGGGGTGGCGCACGTGCACGGGGATGCGGTTGCAGTGCTCGACCGTCGCGCGCACCTCGTCGAGGCGCGAGAAGTCGATCATGGGGTCGACGCCCTGCGCGTGCAGGTTGAGGCCCAGCGTGACGAGGTCGACGTTGCCCGTGCGCTCGCCGTTGCCGAAGAGGCATCCCTCGACCCGTTGCGCCCCGGCGAGCACGGCGAGCTCGGCGCAGGCGACCCCCGTGCCGCGGTCGTTGTGCGGGTGCACCGAGAGCACGACGCCGTCGCGGCGGGGCAGGTTCCGGTGCATGTACTCGATCTGGTCGGCGTACACGTTGGGCGTCGCGACCTCGACCGTCGCCGGCAGGTTCACGATGACGGGCCGCTCGGGCGAGGCGTCCCAGACGTCGGTGACGAGCTCGGCGAGCTCGAGCACGAAGTCGGGCTCGGTGAGGTTGAACACCTCGGGCGAGAACTCGAACCGCACGCGCGGGTCGTCGCCGGCGGCGCGCCGCACGCGCGCGCTCTCGGTGGCGACGACCCGCGCGTGCGTCGACGCGGACCTCGGCCTGAACCGGGCCATCGTGCGCGCGGTCGGCAACGAGCTGCTCGCCTCGCTGTTCGCGCAGATCGAGCCGCGCGTGCGGGCGGCCATGATCGAGATGCTCGAGCTCGGCGCCGGCGACCCCGCCTACCGGGCCGACCAGCGCGAGCACGAGGAGCTCGTCGAGGCCATCGCCTCCGCCGATGCGGATCGGGCGTCGGCGCTCGCCGCCGCCCACTTCGCCGCGATCGACCGGCGCGAACGCTGACCGCGGGCGGCGGGGCACGACCGCGGTCGGGTGTCGGGTCCGGGTCGCCGCGACTGGAAGAATGGCAGGCATGGCCCAGAACGTGACGCCCCCGCGCGGCATGCGCGACTTCCTGCCCGCCGAGAAGGCCCGCCGCGAGCACGCGCTGGGCGTCATCCGCTCGGTGTACGCGGCGCACGGCTTCGACGAGATCGAGACCCCCGTCATGGAGGACTCGTCGCGGCTGCACGCGGGCCTCGGCGGCGACAACGAGAAGCTCGCCTTCGCCGTCATGAAGCGCGGCCTCACGCCGGGCGACCTCGCGGCGGCCGCGGCATCCGGCGACGCGCTCTCGCTGGCCGACCTCGGCCTGCGCTACGACCTCACGGTGCCGCTCGCCCGCTTCTACGCCACGCACCGCGCGGCGCTGCCGCCCGTGTTCCGCTCGATCCAGATCGCGCCCGTCTGGCGCGCCGAGCGCCCGCAGAAGGGGCGCTACCGGCAGTTCGTGCAGTGCGACATCGACATCATCGGGGATGCCTCCCCGCTGGCGGAGCTCGAGCTGCTGACCGCGACCGTGGCGACCCTCGACGAGCTCGGGCTCACGGGCTGCACCATCCGCCTGAACGACCGGCGGATCCTCGCCGGCATCCTCGGCTCGTGGGGCGTGCCCGAAGCGCTGCGAGAGCGTGCGCTCATCACGATCGACAAGCTCGACAAGATCGGCGTCGCCGGCGTCGCCGCCGAGCTCGTCGAGATCGGCGCGGTCGCCGCCGGCGCCGAGGTGGCGACGGCGCTCGAGGGGCTCACGAGCGCCGGCTGGCACCTGCACGACGGCGTCGTGCCGCCGCCGGCCTGGCTCGATCTCGAGGCCTACCGCGAGCTCCTCGCCCTGCGCGAGGCCGTGCCGGGGGCGACGATCGAGTTCGACCCGACGCTCGTGCGCGGCATGGGGTACTACACGGGCACGATCTTCGAGATCGCGCACCCCGAGTTCGGCTATTCGCTCGGCGGCGGCGGGCGGTACGACGGCATGATCGGCCGATTCCTCGGCAGCGAGGTGCCGGCGTGCGGGTTCTCGATCGGCTTCGAGCGCATCGTCGACCTGCTCGAGATCCGCGACGCCGAGCGCCCGCGGGCGATCGTGCTCGTGCACGACGCCGACGTGCCGGCCGAACGCCTGCTGGCGCTCAAGCGCGAGCTCGTGGCATCCGGCTCGCGCGTGCGCCTCGAGCGCCGGGTCAAGAACTTCCGCGGCCTGCTCGACCGCGTGACGGCCGACGGCTTCGACGCCTTCGCCAACGTCTCGGCCGACACGGCGGACGCCGCCCAGCTCGAGGTCCGCGAACTGGGCGGCTGAGCCGGTAGCCGGTAGCCGGTAGCCGGTCAGGCCTCGGGGGAGTACGAGGCCGCCCACTCGGCGACCCGGGCGGCGCTCTCCTCGTCCGAGAGGTCCTCGACGCGGGTCATGATCGACCAGCGCACGCCGAAGGGGTCGCGGATGCTCGCGAAGCGGTCGCCCGAGACGAAGGTCGACGGCGCCTCGCGCACCGTCGCGCCCGCCGCCTCGGCGCGGGCGACGACTCCGTCGACGTCGGGCACGTACAGCCCGATCGAGTAGCAGTCGTCGTCGCCGCCCGGCGCCGCGACGAGGTGGTACTCGGGGTTCGGCTCGCCGAGCTGCAGGATCCCGAGCCCGAAGTCGAGGTTCGCGTGCACGACGACGCCGTCGAACTCGGTGGCGTCGACGATCCGCGCGCCGAACACGTCGCGGTAGAAGGCCATCGCCTCGCGGGCGCGGGGGATCGAGAGGAACGGCGTGAGGCTCGTCGCCGAGTTCGGTCGGCCGTCGGTGGTGTGGGCGCCCGTGGCGCCGGTCTGGGGCGGGGTGCCATGCGTCGTGATGTCGTCCATGTCGGCAGGCTAGGCCGGGGCGGTCGCGGCGGGCTTGCAGATTCGCGACAGGCTAGCCTGAGCCGGGTGACCGACCCCACGCGCGGCGCGATCTACCCGTCGCGGCTGCCGACCTTCACCCGCCTGCGGCCCTCGCCCGGGGCCGCGGCGGCCGAGCTCGTCGAGTGGTACTGGATCCCGGAGTGGTCGCTGCCCGAGGGCGAGACCTCCGTGCAGCGCCTGCTCACGTACCCTGCGGCCAACCTGGTGGTCGAGGGCGGGGTCGCCGTGCTCGCGGGGCCGACGACCCGCGTCGGCGAGCGGGCGC
>JBDIAF010000273.1:0-3490 GCA_039812245.1 Agromyces sp.
GCGGGGTTGTTCGAGTCGCGCGGCGGCTGCGTGAAGAACGGCACGACGAGGCCGAACAGGGTGATCGCGACGACGATCGCGAGGCCCGTGATCAGCTTGCCCGAGCGGCTCGGAAGCAGGTGGCGGAACCGGCCGATCCGCCGCGCGGTGGCGGCCGCGGCGGCCACCGCGGGCGTGGCGGTCGCCGCGCGGGCGTTCTCGCGCGCCTGCTCGGCCTCGCGCGCGACCTCGGCCGCGAGCGGAGACTCGAGCGGCAGCGCCGCCTCGGGCTCGGCGACCGCGCCGGGCAGCTCCTCCTCGATGGAGATCTGCGGGTCAGCCATTGTGTCGCACCCTCGGGTCGATGAAGCCGTAGACGAGGTCCATGACGAAGTTCGCCGCCAGCACGGTCAGCGTGATCACCAGGAACACGCCCTGCATGAGCGCGTAGTCGAGCCCCTGCACGGCCTGGATCATGAGCTTGCCGATGCCCGGATAGCTGAACACCTGCTCCATCACGATGGAGCCGGCGACGACGAAGCCGAGCGCGATGCCGAAGCCGGCGAGGCTCGGGATCGCCGCATTGCGCGAGGCGTACTTCGTGCGGATCCGGCGGGGCCGCAGTCCCTTCGCCTCGGCGGTGACGATGTAGTCCTCGGACAGGGTCGACACCATCATGTTCCGCATGCCGAGCAGCCACCCTCCGACCGAGGAGAGCACGATCGTCGTGGCCGGCAGGATCGCGTGCCACACGGCGCTGCCGACGAAGGCCCAGCTCCACTCGGGCCCCGCGGGGAACTCGAACACGTCGTAGCCGCCGACGATCGGGAAGATCCCGAGCTGCACCGAGAACACCGCCACGAGCACGAGCGCGAGCCAGAAGTACGGGATCGACTGGAAGACGGTCGTCACGGGCACCAGGTGGTCGAGCGCGGTGCCGCGCCGCCAGCCCACCCAGGCGCCCACCACGACGCCGAGCACGAACGAGATGACGGTGGCGGTGCCCACCAGGATGATCGTCCACGGCAGCGCCGCGGAGATGAGGTCGGCGACCGGGGCCGGGTACCGCGTCGAGGAGACGCCGAGGTCCCCCTGCAGCAGCCGGCCCCAGTACGCCAGGTACTGGTCCCAGAGACTCATGCCCTTCTCGGCGCCGAGGATCGAGGTGATCGCCTGCACCGTCTCCTCGGAGAGGGGCCGCCCGCCGTTGGCGCGGCGGAGCTTGCCGAGCATGATCGCCGCCGGGTCGCCCGGCAGCAGCCGCGGCAGCAGGAAGTTCAGCGAGATCGCCGCCCAGAGGGTCACCAGGTAGAAGGCGACGCGGCGCAGGTAGAAGCTCATCCCCGCACCGCCGCGGGATCGGGCTGTCGTCTCATCGGGACCGCCCCGCTACTTCGCCGGCGTCAGGTGCGTGAGCACCACGGCGTTCGCGACCGACACGTAGGGCAGCGGCATCGCGTAGAGGTCGTCCTCGCTCGGCCAGCCACTGAACTTCTCGGTGTTGAAGAACGACTGCGAGGCGTTCAGCACGACGGGGATGTACGGCAGGTCGCGGGCGATCTCGGCCTGGATGGTCGCGTACGCCTGCTGCTTGGTCGCCACGTCCTGCGTGGCGCCCGCGGCGACGACGGCGGCGTCCACGACGGGGTTCGCGTAGCGGGAGTAGTTCTGCCCGACCAGCGGCGTCTCGCCGACCTTCGCGGTCGAGGTGCCGGCGAAGTACTCGTGGTAGTTCGAGTAGGGGTCGGCCACGAGGCTCTGGGTGAGCCCGTACAGCGCCATCTGGAAGTCGCCCGACTGGATCGGCGTCCAGTACTCGGCGTCGGAGACGGTGCGCGCGTTGATCCGGATGCCCGCCTCGGCGGCCTCCTCGGAGATCAGCTTCGCCGCGTCGTTGTAGTCGGTCCAGCCGTCGGGCGAGAACAGGTCGATCTCGAAGGAGGTGCCGTCCTTGCCGTAGAAGCCGTCGGACTGCTTGGTGTAGCCGGCGTCCTCGAGCACCTGCTGCGCCGCGGCCACGTCGGGCTCCTGCGGGCTGGTCGCGAGCGCGGGGTCGCTCAGCCACTGCTCGTCGCGCGGCTGGAGGGTGAATGAGGGCGAGGACTCGCCTGCGAGACCGGCGAACGCCTTCTCGCGGATGGTCGAGCGGTTGATCGCGAGGTCGATCGCCTGCCGCACGGCGGGGTCGGTCTGCGGCCCGGTGCAGCCGAGCTCGGCGTTGGCGCAGGTGGTGATGGTGGTCGGGTCCTGCTGGAGGTTGAGCGTCGCGATGTCGCCCTCGCCGGTGACGGCGTCGGGATTCGCGATGAACTGCCCGACCCAGTCGATCTTCCCGGTGGTCAGCAGGTCCTGCGAGGACTGGTTCGAGTCGAGGCCGAGGTACTGCACCTCTTCGACGGCCGGCGCGCCGTCGCGGAAGAGCTCGTTCGCCTCGACGGTGTAGGCCGCCTCGGTGAAGGTCTTGAGCTTGTACGGGCCCGAGCCGACCGGCTCGGGGTTCGTCTCCGACATGAAGTCGTCGATGCCCTCCCAGACGTGCTTCGGGATGATCCAGGTCGAGCCGAGGGTGAGCGAGGCGCTCGTGAACTGGGGCTCGGTGTAGGTGAGCACGACCGTGGTGTCGTCGGTCGCCTCGGCCGAGACGAACTGCTCGCTGACGTTCGAGCCGTAGCCGAAGGTGAACGCGACGTCCTCGGCGGTGAGGTCCTCGCCGTCGTTCCACTTGAGCCCGGGCTTGATCTTCACGGTCAGGGTCTTGCCGTCGGGGCTGTACTCGTAGCTCTCGCCGATCATGCCGACGGGAGGGTCCGCCGAGAGCTGGTTGAAGAAGAACAGGGGCTCGTAGATCGCGCCGAAGGTCGCGTGCACGGCGGTGTCGACCGCGAAGGGGTTGAAGTTGTTGTTGATCGGGGTCGCGCTGCCGGCCCAGACCCGCAGCACGGCGTCGCCTCCGCCGCCCGAGCCGCCCGAGGGGCTGCAGCCGGTCATGCCGAGTGCGAGCGCTGCGGCTCCGGCCGCGGCGACGAGCGCGAGGCCGCGCTTGGTTCGAATCATCGTTCGTGTTTCCTCTCTGGCTTCATTGCGTCGAAGAACAGCCACGCCGCATGCAGGATCTCGGTGCCGGCGTTACCGGAAGCAAAGCTAACAGAAAACAAACTAATCAGAAAGAACCAATCCAATTCCTTCGACCGGATGCCTCGACTGCACTCCGCTCGCCACTGAGCCCGTAAGCTGTGTGCACATGTCGTCGACCCGCGTTGCAACATGTGCAACGAAGTTCCGGCCGACGAGCGAGGGAGGGACCGGATGCCGCGAAGCCTCGCCGACCTCGCCGAGCTGCCGCTCGACGCCGCGGACAAGGGCCTGCCGGCCCGCGCCGTCGGGCTGAGCACCCGCGCCTTCCTCGCGACCGATCCTCGGCTCGACGAGTTCTGGACGCCGCTGCTCGTGCTCGACCGCGCGGCGATGCTGCACAACGCGCGCACGATCCAGGGCTGGTGCACGGCCCGCG
>JBDIAF010000274.1:0-3474 GCA_039812245.1 Agromyces sp.
GCAGGCCACGCCGGCCGGCTGAGCCCGCTGCGTCGTGCCCGCAGCGACCTCGGACGCTCGGGCACGGGACGCTCCCGCTGGATCGTCGAACTCGCCGTGCTGCTCGTCACCGCCGCGGCCGTGGTGCTGCTGTTCCGGCGCGGGCTCGCGGGCGGCTCGGCGTCGGGCGCCGAGGCCGACGCGGGCTCGGGTGCGGCGGGCGTCGACCCGCTCCTCGCCGCGGTGCCCCTGCTGGCCGCCCTCGTCGTCTGCATCGCCGTGCTGCGGCTCTACCCGATTCCGCTGGCCGGCCTGGTCGGCGCCCTGGAGCGCCGCCGCGGGCTCGTGCCCTTCCTCGGCGCGGCGCGCGCGCTGCGCGACCCCTCCGCCGGACTCGTCCCCGTGCTCGCCGTCGTCGTCGGCGTCGCGATCGCCGTCTTCTCCTCGGTGCTGCTCGGCACCGTGCGCGGCGGCATCGAGGTGGCGGCCGAGCAGCAGGTCGGCGCCGATCTCAAGCTCACCGCCTCGCCGCTGACGACCGAGCAGCTCGACGAGCTCGCCGCCGTCGACGGCGTCGAGGCCGTCGCCCCGGTGTACTCGACGGCTTCGAGCGTGCTGCAGATCGACGCGCGGCGCCGCCCGACCACGCTGATCGTCGTCGACGTCGCCGCGATGAACGAGGTGCAGGAGGGGCGCGAGAACGTCGTGCCGCTGCCCGACGAGCTCGCCGCCGGCGAGCCCACCGACCGCCCGGTGCCGGTCATCGCCTCGACCTCCGTCGCCGACCGCATCGCCGCGGGCGACCGCGTGAGCCTCGACGACGAGGAGATCGTGGTGCTGTCCGGCTCGGACGTCGCGACCGCGTTCTCGCCGCAGGCCGACTGGCTGCTGATCGACCGGTCGAAGGCGCGCCCGTTCACCGACACCCTCGTGCCCCGCACGGTGCTGTTCCGGCTCGCGCCCGGCGCCGATCCCGACCGGGTCGCCGCCGATGCGACCGCGATCGCGGGTGAGGACTCGATCGTCGCGACACCCGGGTCGCTCGCCGCCGAGCTCGCCGCCCGCCCGGCCGCGCGCGGGCTCACCGTCGCCCTCGCCATCGCCATCGTGCTGACGAGCCTCGCCACGGCCCTCGCGATCGTGCTCACCCTCGTCGTCGGGCGCCCGGCCCGGGATCGACTGCTGCCGCTGCTCTCGACCCTGGGGCTGCGCCGCCGGGGCGAGCGGGCGCTCGTCGCGTGGGAGATCGGCCCCGTCGTCGTGTCGGCCGTCGTCGCGGGGGCGCTGCTCGGCATCGTGCTGCCGATCGTCGTGCTGCCCGCGATCGACGTGGGCGCGTTCACCGACACCGATCGGCAACCCGGCATCGTGATCGACCCGTGGCTCATCACGGGCGTGCTGGGCGGTGCCATGCTCGTCGCGGTGATCGCCGCGTGGGTCGCCGCGAGCGTCGGCGGGCGGGTCGACGCCGCCCGGGCGATGCGCAAGGAGGAGGAGTGATGACCGACACCCCAGAACCGCACATCCTCTGCGTCGACCTGGTGCGCATCTTCAGCGCCGACGGCGTCGAGGTGCAGGCGCTGCAGGGACTGAACCTGCGCATCGACCCGGGCGAGATGGTCGCCGTGGTCGGCGCTTCGGGCTCGGGCAAGTCCACGCTGCTGACGATCCTCTCGGGGCTCGACACCGCCACGGCCGGTGTCGCGCGCGTCGCCGGCCACGACCTGCTCACGATGGGCACCCGCGAGCGGGTCGCCTACCAGCGCCACACCGTCGGCTTCGTGTGGCAGCAGACGTCGCGGAACCTCCTGCCCTACCTCACCGCCGCCGAGAACCTGGCGCTCGCGATGAACGTGGCCGGCACCTTCCGCGGCGCGAGCCGCACCGCCCGCATCGGCGAGCTGCTCGAGCTGCTCGAGGTCGCGGAGTTCGCCGACCGACGGCCCGCCGAGCTGTCCGGCGGGCAGCAGCAGCGCGTCGCGATCGCGGTCGCGCTCGCGAACGAGCCCCGGGTGCTGCTCGCCGACGAGCCGACGGGCGAGCTCGACGAGGCGACGAGCGCCTCGGTGCTCGAGGCGATGCGCCGGGTGAACGAGGAGCTCGGCGTCACCACCCTCATCGTGACGCACGACCCCACGGTCTCCGAGCACGTGCGCCGCACCGTGCAGATCCGCGACGGCCGCACCTCGACCGAGGTGCTGCGCTCGACCCGGCTCGACGAGCACGGCGCCGAGCACGCCGTCGCCGAGGAGTTCGCGGTGCTCGACCGGGTGGGCCGGCTGCAGCTGCCGCACGACTTCGTCGCCTCGCTCGAGCTGCGCGACCGGGTGCGGCTCGCGCTCGAGCCCGACCACGTCGGCGTCTGGCCCGGGCACGAGGGCGCACCTCCGCGCCCCGAACGGCAGGCGATGACGGATGCCTCCGGCCCGACGCCCGACGCCGCCGCGACCGGGCCCGGGGACGTGCCGTCGGTCGAGCCGCGGGCGCGTGGCCGTCACGCAGCACCCGACGCCGCACCGGCTGCCGCCCCGCCCGGCGCGCCCGACGACGCCGCCGCCGCCGCCGAGGCATCCGACGACGACCCGAACGGAGCCGCATCATGACGACGCTGAGCGCGCACGGGATCACCCGCACCTTCGCCGGCCGCGCCGGCGAGGTGCACGCGGTGCGCGACGTCTCGCTCGAGGTGCGCCCGGGCGAGCTCCTCGTCGTCACCGGCCCCTCGGGCGCCGGCAAGACGACCCTGCTGAACCTGCTCGGCGGACTCGACCGGCCGACCTCGGGCACCGTGCGCCTCGGCGAGCTCGAGCTCTCGGCGCTCGGCGAGGACGCGCTGGCGGAGGTGCGGCGCGACCGGCTCGGCTACGTGTTCCAGTCGTTCGGGCTCGTCCCCGTGCTGTCCGCCGCCGAGAACGTCGCGGTGCCGCTGCGGCTGCAGCGCATGGACCCGGTCGAGCGCGATGCCCGCGTCGCCGAGGTGCTCGAGCTCGTCGGGCTGGCCGGTCACGCGGCGCAACGGCCGTACGAGCTCTCGGGCGGCCAGCAGCAGCGCGTCGGCATCGCCCGGGCGCTGGCCGCGCGCCCGCAGCTGCTGCTCGCCGACGAGCCGACGGGCCAGCTCGACAGCGGCACGGCGGCGACGGTCATGCAGCTGATCGGCGAGCTCGTGCACGAGCGCGGCGTGGCCGCCGTCGTGACGACGCACGACCCCTCGCTCGTGAAGCGCGCCGACCAGCTGCTCGAGTTGCACGACGGCGCGGGCGCGACCCGGCGGATCGACCGGGCGGCGTCGGTCGAGTAGCCGGCCTCAGCGCACCCGCACCGAGAGGCAGGTCACGCAGCCCTCGAGCTTCTCGAACTCGCTGATGTCCACCGTGAGCACCCGGTAGCCGAGGCCCGAGAGCAGGCGCGCCGTCTCGGGCGCGGCCGCCGACATGAGCAGGGTCTCGTCCGACAGCACCACGACCGCGACCCCCGCGCGCTCGGGCACGGGCA
>JBDIAF010000275.1:0-3470 GCA_039812245.1 Agromyces sp.
GGCGGCGCTCGTCGCGGCCCGCGCAGGAGTCACCCGTCGCCTCCCGCGCTCGACATCGAGTGGGCGGAGAAGGTCCGGACTCGCCGAAGCCTGCACTCCGCCCACTCGATCGCAGCGCTCGAGCGGGCGCCCGATCAGGACGCGCTCGACGCCCCGGCGGCTTCGGCCGCCCGCACCTCCCGCTCGAAGCCGCGGATCGCGCCGCGCAGTGCTCGCTCGGCGTCGAGCCCGCGCGCCCTGGCGGCCGCGACGAGGCGGAACAGCTCCTGGCCGAGCGCGTCCTCATCGGCCGGGAAGGCGTCGGCCGACGCACGGCGGATGCCCGGGGCATCCGCCTCGTCGGCGGTCGCCGCGACGACGCCCGCCTTCTCGGCCTTGCCGATCACCTTGGCGGCGAGCGCGAGCGCCGGCATGCCCTTCGGGACGCCGTCGAGCACGCTCGTGCGATGCGGCTTCTCGTCGGCCTTCAGCTCGTCCCAGAACGCGACGACGTCGTCTGCGGTCTCCGCCTCGCGATCGCCGAAGACGTGCGGGTGCCGCGACACCATCTTCGCCGTCATGTGCCGGGCGACGTCGTCGATGTCGAAGCGCTCGCCGTCGGTGTGCGCGGCGAGGTCGGCGTGGAAGAGCACCTGGTAGAGCACGTCGCCGAGCTCCTCGATCATCTCGGCGCGGTCACCCGCCTCGATGGCGTCGACGAGCTCCCAGCACTCCTCGACGAGGTACTGCACGAGCGACTCGTGCGTCTGCTCGGCGTCCCACGGGCAGCCGCCGGGGGCGCGCAACAGGGCGACGGTGGCGACCAGCTCGTCGAGGCCGGGGTGCGGTGCTGCGTCGGTCATGACGGCAGCCTATGCAGTCGCGGCGCCGGGCGGCACGTCTCGGCGCGACGCGCCTCGCCCCAGTGCGCGAATGCGAGGCTCAGTGCACGAAGACGAGCAGCAGCGCGACGGCGATGAACAGGACGCCGAAGACGACGTTCAGCACGCGCTGCCCCCGCTCGGTGCGGGTGAAGCGGCGGAAGCCGCGCGCCGCGAGCGCGAAGAAGCCCCACATGACGGCGACGTCGACCAGCACGACCGTCGCCGAGACCACGAGGTACTGCGGCAGCAACGGCTGACCCGGGCGGATGAACTGCGGCAGGAACGCCAGGAAGAAGACGATCGCCTTCGGGTTGAGGAGGTTCACCCAGAGCCCGCGGCGGAACATCGACCAGCGCGACTCGACGGCGCGGCCCCGCGCAGGGCCTCCGGCCGAGGCATCCGCCTCGCCGACGTCCTCGGGCTCGAGCGCCGGCTTCTGCAGCATCTGCCGGATGCCGAGGTAGACGAGGTAGGCGGCGCCGGCATAGCGGATGACGTTGAAGGCGAGGTCGGACGACGCGACGAGCACGCCGACGCCGAGCGCGACGATCGCGATGTGGATCACGAGGGCGGCCTGCTGGCCGAGGATGCCCCAGATGGCGCGGCGGAACCCGTGCGTCAGCGCGTTGCCCATCGTGTTGATGGCCCCGGCGCCGGGAGTGAAGCTGATCACGACGCAGGCGAGCAGCAGCGTGATCCAGAGCGAGAACTGCACCGCATCAGCCTAGGCGTCGCGGGTGCGACCGATAGGATCGTCGAGGAGAGCCGGGAAGTCTGGTCGGCACGCACTGTCACCTCGCCTCGTCGACCGAAGGGTCCGCATGAACCTCCTCCGCTCCGAACGCTGGGCCGCCGGCCTGCTGCTGATCGCCGCCGCGCTCGGCCTGCTCCTCGCCAACACCCCGATCGGCGCCTCGCTCATCGACGCGAAGCACGCGCACCTCGAGCTGCCGTTCGTCGGCCTCGACCTCTCGCTCGGGCACTGGATCAGCGACGGCCTGCTCGCGATCTTCTTCTTCATCGTCGCCGTCGAGCTCAAGCGCGAGCTCGTGATCGGCGAGCTCAACTCGCTCGGCAAGGCCCTGCTGCCCGCGATCGCGGCGGTCGGCGGCGTCGTCGTGCCGGCGCTCGTCTATCTCGCCTTCACCGCGGGCACCGACGCCGCCGACGGCTGGCCGATCCCCACCGCGACCGACATCGCCTTCGCGCTCGGCGTGCTCGCCGTCTTCGGCACCTGGCTGCCCACGCGCGTCCGCGTCTTCCTGCTCGCCCTCGCGGTGCTCGACGACCTGATCGCGATCCTCATCATCGCGTTCTTCTTCACGAGCGACGCCGACCTCGCCTCCCTGGGCTTCGCCGGCATCGCGATCGCCCTCTTCGGCGCGGTGAGCCGCCTCATGAAGCCGCGCTCCGCCTACATCCTCGCCCGCCGCCCGCAGTGGCCGATCGTGCTGCTGCTCGTCGTGCTCGGGATCGCGGCCTGGTACTTCGTGTACCGCTCAGGCGTGCACGCGACGATCGCGGGCGTCGCCCTCGGCCTCGTGATGTCGCGCCGCCCGGGCGGGCGGGCGGTGCACGCCCTCGAGCCCTGGTCGAACGGCGTCGTGCTGCCGCTGTTCGCGTTCTCGGCGGCGATGGTCGCCATCCCCCAGGTGCAGCCGAGCGAGCTCGACCCGGCCTTCTGGGGCATCCTGATCGCGCTGCCGGTCGGCAAGGTCGTCGGCATCGCCCTGGCCGGCGGCCTCGGCGGGCTCGTCGCCCGTCGACGCACCGGCACGGCGCTCACGCTCGGCGACCTGCTCGTCGTCGGCGCCCTCGGGGGCGTCGGCTTCACCGTGTCGCTGCTCATGAACGAGCTCGCGTTCGCCGGCATGGGCCAGCTCGCCGACGAGGGCACGCTCGCCGTGCTGCTCGGCTCGGGCATCGCGATCGTCGTCTCGTCGATCGCCGTGGCGGTGCGATCCGCGCAGTACCGCAGGCGCGGCGCCCGGGCGGGCGTGGGCGGGGCGCTCTCGCGATGAGCATCGACGACACGCCGACCGGCTCCGACGACCTCGCCGCCCGAGGCGACGCGGCGGCGCGCCACCTCCGGGCCGAACTGCGGCCCCGGCGGCTCCACGGCATCCGCAAGCTCGTCCACGCCGCCCTGCTGATCGCCGGCGAGGCGACGAGCCTCGGCGGCCCCTCGGTCGCCGAGCTCGTGGTGGTGCGCGCCGAGACGGGGGCGCCCGTGATCCGCACGAAGGCCGGCTCGCTCATGGAGGCCGACGAACTGCTCCGGCAGATCCGCGCCGATCTCGAGCAGCTGACCGTCGAGGAGTTCCTCGCCGAGTGGGGGCACCTGAAGCCGTAGCGGGCCGACGCGGTGGGCGTTGCGCGCGCCGGGCCGGGACTCGACTGCCAGAACTTCGGAGATCGCCGCGTGCTCGGTCGCTCTGCGCCTGGAGCTCCGATCCCGTGGCGATCTCCGAGATCGTGGCGGGGCAGCGCCCGCTCAGCTCGTCGCAGCCGGCGCCGGCGTCTCCTCGAAGATGTTGGCGATGAGCCGCGAGACCCACTCGATGAGGTCGCCGTCGCCGGGCGCCTCGCCGCCGGGCGTCGGCCACG
>JBDIAF010000276.1:0-3462 GCA_039812245.1 Agromyces sp.
GCCCGAGGAGCGCGGCGCCGAGGCATCCGAGCGGGGTGGTGTTGCGTCGCGCTCGGAGCGCGCCTAACATGCACATGCGCGATAGTCGAATGTAGTATTCGATTATAGAACGCACAAGGACGTGAGGAGCACCCCGTGCAGTTCCACCACAACGGCTACGTGTCCGGCGACCCGCGGGTGCTGCCCGCCGCCGGGGTCGGCATCGACCGCCCGGCCGAGCTGCCCGACGAGATGGACGTGCTGATCGTCGGCTCGGGCCCCGCGGGCATGCTGCTCTCGGCCCAGCTCTCGCAGTATCCCGACGTCGTGACCCGCATCATCGAGCGCCGCGACGGCCGCCTGGTGCTCGGGCAGGCCGACGGCATCCAGCCGCGCAGCGTGGAGACGTTCCAGGCGTTCGGCTTCGCCGAGCGCATCATCGCCGAGGCGTACAACATCGGCTACATGAACTTCTGGGGTCCCGACCCCGCCGACCCGGCCCGCATCACGCGCACCTCCCGCACCGAGGACTACGGCTACAAGATCAGCGAGTTCCCGCACCTCATCGTGAACCAGGCCCGCGTGCTCGACTACTTCGCGGAGGCCGCCGCCCACGGCCCCGGGCGCATCGTGCCCGACTACGGCATCGAGTTCCTCGGCCTCACCGTGCACGAGGAGGGCAGCGAGGGCGCGGCATCGGGCTACCCCGTCGAGGTGCGCGTGCGCTACACCGCGAGCCCTTCGACGGGCTCAGGGCACCAGGTGGGCGAGGAGCGCACGGTGCGCGCCAAGTACGTCGTCGGCTGCGACGGCGCCCGCAGCGGCGTGCGCGAGGCGATCGGCCGCAAGCACGTCGGCGGCATCTCGGCGCACGCCTGGGGCGTCATGGACGTCGTCGTGAACACCGACTTCCCCGACTGGCGTACGAAGTGCGCGATCAACTCCGAGGCGGGCAACATCCTGCACATCCCGCGCGAGGGCGGCTACCTCTGCCGCATGTACATCGACCTGGGAGCGGTGGCGGAGGACGACGACCACGCGGTGCGGAAGACTCCGATCGAGGCGATCATCGCCAAGGCGAACGACATCCTGCACCCGTACACGCTCGACGTGCGCGAGGTCGCGTGGTTCAGCGTGTACGAGGTCGGCCACCGGGTCACCGACCACTTCGACGACCGGGTCGCCGACGACGAGGACGCCTCGCCGCGCGTGTTCCTCACGGGCGACGCCTGCCACACGCACAGCGCGAAGGCCGGCCAGGGCATGAACGTCTCGATGCAGGACGGCTTCAACCTCGGCTGGAAGCTCGGCTCGGTCGTCACGGGGCAGGCGCCGGCGTCGCTGCTGTCGACGTACTCGGCCGAGCGGCAGCCGGTGGCGCAGCAGCTCATCGACTTCGACCGCGAATGGTCGAGCCTCATGGCGCGCAAGCCCGAGGAGATCTCCGACCCGCAGGAGCTCGCGACCTTCTACCTCGGCACCGCCGAGTTCCCCTCGGGGTTCATGACGCAGTACGCGCCGTCGATGATCACGGGCACGGCCGAGCACCAGGAGCTCGCGACCGGGTTTCCGATCGGCAAGCGCTTCAAGTCGTCCGAGGTGTCGTTCGTGTGCGACGGCAACGTCGTGCACCTCGGCCACCACGCGAGGGCCGACGGGCGCTGGCGCGTGTACGCCTTCGCCGACGCGCCCGCCGCCGGCGAGGCATCCGCCCTGTCGTCCTGGGCCGAGTGGATGGCCTCGCCCGAGTCGCCGCTGTCGCGCTTCACGCCGTCCGACGGCGACGTCGACGCGGTCTTCGACGTGAAGGTGATCTACCAGCAGCCGCACGAGGGCGTCGACATCATGCGCGTGCCCGAGGTCTTCCGGCCGAAGACGGGGCCGCTCGGCCTCATGGACTGGGAGAAGGTGTTCGCCGCGGCGCCCAGCGCCTGGTGCCCGACCGATATCTTCGAGGAGCGCGGCATCTCGCGCGACGGCGCGGTCGTCGTCGTGCGCCCCGACGGCTACGTGGCGAACGTGCTGCCGCTCACCGCGACCGCCGAGCTCGACGAGTTCTTCGCCGGGCAGATGCTGCCGCAGCGCTGAGCGTCTGGTTCGCTGAGCTCGTCGAAGCGCCCCCTTCGACGAGCTCAGGGAGCCGGACTGGGCTCAGGCGCCGGAGGCGCGGCGCAGGTTCGCCGCCGCGAGCCGCAGGCGCTCGGCGAGCTCGGCCTCGGGCCGCGGGAACGACACGTGGATCACCGCGATGGCCGCCGGCGGCTGCCCCGGCAGGCTGAGCGGAACCGCGACCGAGCGGAGCGACGGCACCACCTCGTCGTGGCTCACGGTGTAGCCGCGGGCGCGGCTCTCGGCGATCTCGGCGCGCAGCTCGTCGGGAACTCCGACGGGCCAACTCGACTCGGGCAGCCCCAGCAGGATCGCCTTGCCGGGCCCGCCGCGGGTGATCGGGTGGCGATGCCCTGGCCGGTACGACACGGCCGCCGTGCGCCGCGGCGAGGCGCTCACGAGCGTCACCGCCTCGTCGCCGTCGAGCAGCACGGCCACGAGGCAGGTCATGCCGAGCTCCTCGGCGACCTCGGCCAGCTCGGGCAGGGCGAGCTGCTGCAGGTCGCGCTGCACGCCAGCCGCGAGGGCGGCGAGGCCCGCGCCGAGCACGAGGCGGCCGGCGGCGTCGCGGGCGACGAGCCCGTGCTCCTCGAGGGTGCGCAGCAGCCGGTAGACGACCGAGCGGTGCAGCTCGAGCGCGGCGGCGACCTCGTCGATCGTCATCGGGCGCTCGCGGTCGGCGAGCACCTCGAGCACGCGGATGCCTCGGCTGAGCGTCTGCGAGCCCGCCGACGCCTTCGTGTCTGCGGCCATGCGTCCGATACTAGAACGCCGCGACCGATCATCGGACGCGGTGACCGGATGTGGGTGACCGGATGCGGGTACCCCGACGCGGATGCCCGGCGCGAGCCCCTCAGCCGAGCCCGAACTCGGCCGAGCGGCGCACGAGCTCGCGCTGGCTCGCGAGGCCCCGCCCGCCGGGTGACCGGTGTCGACCGGATTGCCTCAATGCTCGGCGGGCGGGCGCGGGCCGGCATCGGGAGCGGTTCCCCATGTTCGGCAGTGGGCATCCCCATCTCGCGGAGCCGGGCGACCTTCGAGAGCGGATGCGCGGAGCGTCGAGGAAGTTCCGTCGCGCGAAAGAACCGCGAATCCTTCGCGGCGTCGACGAAGCAAATCCGCTCGAATCGGTGAGGCGACCCTCTACGCTGGGGCTGGCATCACCCAGTCGATGACTTCTCAGTTCCGTATTGCGGAACATTACTTTCGCATAAAGGAAGTCATTTCCTCTAGAGTGGTGCCTGCCATGCTGCAGTGCCGCCGCACGAGTTCCTCGCGTGCTCGGGCCGGCGCCGCTGCCGCCCGCAGTGCCGCGATCCGCGCGGCCGGTCGAAGAAGACAACAAGGAGCACCGCATGACGCGCATCGGGGTCG
>JBDIAF010000277.1:0-3449 GCA_039812245.1 Agromyces sp.
GCCCGCGGGGGCGCTCGGCGTCGGGGTGGGCGAGGGGGTGCTGGTCGGGGTGGAGGTGCCCGTCGGCGACGGGGTCGGGCCCGTGCAGCCGGCCAGCGCGGCGGTCGCGGTGCCGGCGAGGGCGGCGGCGAGGAACGCGCGACGGTTCACGCCGCCTCCGTCGCGCTGCCGTCGCATGCCTCTCAGGCTAGTGGACGCCGAAATGCCGGGTGGCCCGCTTCCATGCGGAAACGGGCCACCCGGGGTGTGCGCGGTTCGGGCGCGCGGTCGGTGCGACGCGGCGTCAGGCCGTGACGTAGCCGTCGGCGACGTCGAGCGCGGCGTCGATGACGTCGAGCCCGCGGACGAGCTCGTCCTCGGCGATGACGAGCGGGGGCGCGACGTGGGTGCGGTTGAAGTGCACGAAGGGCGAGACGCCGTTCTGCTTGCAGGCCGCGGCGAACGCGCCCATGGGCGCCGCGTCGGCGCCGGAGGCGTTGAACGGCACGAGCGGCTCGCGCGTCTCGCGGTCCTTCACGAGCTCGATCGCCCAGAACAGGCCGAGGCCGCGCACGTCGCCGACCGAGGGGTGCTTCGCCTTCAGCTCGGCCAGGCGCGGGGCGACGACCCGCTCGCCGAGGTCGTTCACGCGCTCGAGGATGCCGTCGCGCTCGAACACCTCGAAGGTCGCCACGCCCGCGGCGCAGGCGAGCGGGTGGCCCGAGTAGGTGAGCCCGCCCGGGAACGCCTTGGTGTCGAAGTGCGAGGCGATCCGCTGCGAGATGACGACGCCGCCGAGCGGCACGTAGCCCGAGTTCACGCCCTTCGCGAAGGTGATGAGGTCGGGGGTCACGCCGAAGCGGTTCACCGCGAACCACTCGCCGATGCGGCCGAAGCCGACCATGACCTCGTCGGCGATGTAGACGATGCCGTACTTGTCGCACAGCTCGCGCACGCCCTGCAGGTAGCCGGGCGGCGGCACGAGCACGCCGTTCGTGCCGACGACCGTCTCGATGATGATCGCGGCGATCGTCGGAGCGCCCTCGAGCACGATGACCTGCTCGAGGTGGGCGAGCGCGCGCTGCGCCTCCTCCTCGGGCGTCGTCGCGCCCCACGCCGAGCGGTACTCGTAGGGGCCGAAGAAGTGCGCGACCGAGCCGTCGCTCGGCTCGTTCGTCCAGCGGCGGGGGTCGCCGGTGAGCGAGATCGCCGTGGCGGTCGAGCCGTGGTAGCTGCGGTACATCGACAGCACCTTGCGGCGTCCGGTGACCTGGCGGGCCATGCGCACCGCGTACTCGTTCGCGTCGGCGCCGCCGTTCGTGAAGAACACCTTGTCGAGGTCGCCGGGGGCGACGCCGGCGATGAGTCGGGCGAGCTCGCCGCGCACGTCCGAGGCCATCGAGGGCTGGATGGTCGCGAGGCGACCCGCCTGCTGCTGGATCGCGGCGACGAGGTCGGGGTGCTGGTGGCCGAGGTTCAGGTTCACCAGCTGGCTCGAGAAGTCGAGGTAGGCGTTGCCCTGGTAGTCCCAGAACGTCGATCCCTCGCCCGCCGCGACGGGCAGCGGGTCGATGAGGGCCTGCGCGCTCCACGAGTGGAAGACGTGCGCGCGGTCGTCGGCGCGCACCTGCGCGTCGCCGGCGGCGTCGGGCAGCGCGTGCTCCACGCCGTGGCGGTCTGCGTAGGCCGGGGCGGCGATGAGGGTGTCGGTCATGTCGGATGCCTCGTTCAGTCGGTGCCGGACTCAGTGGTTCTGGGGGAAGCCCAGGTTGATGCCGCCGTGGGTGGCCGGGTCGAGCCAGCGGCTCGTGACCGCCTTCTCGCGCGTGAAGAAGTCGAAGCCGTGCACGCCGTAGGCCTTCGCGTCGCCGAAGAGCGACTGCTTCCATCCGCCGAAGGAGTGGTAGGCGACGGGGACGGGGATCGGGACGTTGATGCCGATCATGCCCACCTCGACCTCGTTCTGGAAGCGGCGGGCCGCGCCGCCGTCGTTCGTGAAGATCGCGGTGCCGTTGCCGAACTGACCGGAGTTGATGAGGTCGACGCCCTCCTGGAACGTCTCCACGCGCACGATCGAGAGCACCGGGCCGAAGATCTCCTCGGTGTAGGCGCGGCTCGTCGTCGGGACTCGGTCGAGCAGCGTCGGGCCGAAGAAGAAGCCGTCCTCGTGGCCCTCGACGGTGAAGCCGCGGCCGTCGACGACGACCTCGGCGCCGTCCTGCTCGGCGATGTCCACGTAGGAGGACACCTTGTCGCGGTGTGCGCCGGTGATGAGCGGGCCCATGTCGGGCTCGCTGAGCCGGCCGTCACCGGCGTCGATGCCGGCGCCGTTGCCGATGCGCAGCTTCGCGATGCGCTCGGTGATCTTGGCGATGAGCTCGTCGGCGACGGGCTCGACGGCCAGCACGACCGAGATCGCCATGCAGCGCTCGCCGGCGGCGCCGTAGCCGGCGTTGATCGCCATGTCGGCGGCGAGGTCGAGGTCGGCGTCGGGCAGCACGAGCATGTGGTTCTTCGCACCGCCGAGAGCCTGCACGCGCTTGCCGTGCTTCGAGGCGGTCTCGTAGATGTACTGCGCGATCGGGGTGGAGCCGACGAACGAGATCGACTGCACGTCGGGCGAGGTGAGCAGGCCGTCGACGGCGAGCTTGTCGCCCTGCAGCACGGTGAACACGCCGTCGGGCAGTCCGGCCTCCTTCCAGAGCGCCGCGAGCCAGAGCGCGGCCGACGGGTCCTTCTCGGAGGGCTTCAGCACGACGGCGTTGCCCGCCGCGATCGCGATGGGGAAGAACCACATGGGCACCATGGCGGGGAAGTTGAACGGGCTGATGATGCCGACCACGCCGAGGGGCTGCTTGATCGAGTACACGTCGATGCCGGTCGAGGCGTTCTCCGAGAACGCGCCCTTGATGAGGTGCGGGAACCCGGTCGCGAGCTCGACGACCTCCTGGCCGCGGGCGATCTCGCCGGCGGCGTCGGAGAGGACCTTGCCGTGCTCGGCGGTGATGATCGCGGCGAGCTCGCCCTTGCGCGAGTTCAGCAGCTCGCGGAAGGAGAACAGCACGGCCTGGCGCTTCGCGATCGAGTACTCCGACCACACCTTGAAACCGGCGACGGCCGAGGCGATGGCCGCGTCGATCTCGGCCTGGTCGGCGAGCGCGACCTCGGCCTGCAGGGCACCGGTGGCCGGGTTGTACACCGGCGCGGTACGGCCCGAGGCCGAGGCGCGGGGGGCGCCGTCGACCCAGTGGCCGATCACCGGCACGGTGGGGCTCGATGCGGTCGAGGTCTCGGTCTCTGCGATGGTCATGGCAGCTCCTTCTGGGCTGGGCGTTCGAGGTCGATCCCGTGATTCGGACAGAATGGCCGAGGCTCGACTAAGCTTGCGTTTCCCAGTGTCGCAGAGTCGAAGAGAGCCAAGCAGTGCCAGATCGTCGCGAAGATGACTCGATCCGAACGGATCGTCCGAG
>JBDIAF010000278.1:0-3442 GCA_039812245.1 Agromyces sp.
CCAGCGTCCGCTGGGCGCGGCACGAGCACCGCGCCCAGGCGTCGCCGGAGCGCGGTGGTCGGAGCCCGGGTGCGGCCCCGGGCGGCCGGGCCTCGGGCGGTCAGGCCTCGGGCGGTCAGGCCTCGGGGGAGAAGCCGAGCGCGATCGAGTTCATGCAGTAGCGGTCGCCCGTCGGGGTGCCGAAGCCGTCGGGGAAGACGTGGCCCAGGTGCGAGCCGCAGTTCGCGCAGCGCACCTCGGTGCGCACCATGCCGAGGCTCGTGTCCTCGATGAGCTCGACCGCCTCGGGGCGCACCGACTCGTAGAAGCTCGGCCACCCGCAGCCCGAGTCGAACTTGGTGCCGCTCTTGAACAGCTCGGCGCCGCAGGCGGCGCAGGTGTACACGCCGGCACGGTGCTCGTCGAGCAGCTCGCCCGTCCAGGGCCGCTCGGTGGCGGCCTCGCGCAGCACCGCGTACTGCTGGGGGTCGAGCTCCTCGCGCCACTGCTCGTCGCTCTTGTCGACCTGATAGCCCATGTCTCTCAACCCTTCTGCGAATCCGGCGCGCTCGCGAGGTGCGGCGATCGTCGCCGCGGCCGTCCGAGGCTCGCCGGGGGATGCCTCCATCGTCGCAGGAGGCTCGCGGCCGGCGAAGCCGGCGATACGGTGCAACGCGCGACGGCCCCGCGGTGTTCCCGACCGCCGGGTGCGTGGGCGGCACGAGCACCGCAGGCGCCGCTCGACGAAACGCGCCGCGGCGCGGCATCCTCTCGGGAGGCGTTGCCTAGGATGTGCTCAAGGCGCGCGCCCGCGCGCCGCGAGGAGCGGAGACGGCCATGGGTGCAGGCGAGCAGGCGGCCGAGGCCGCGCTCGACGACCGGTCCCGACGCATCCTCGCCTTCGAGGCCCGCAGCTGGCCGACGCCCGACGCCAAGAGCGAGGCGATCCGCAGCGAGCTCGGGCTGAGCGGGGCGAGGTACTACCGCATCCTCGGGGGGTTGCTCGAGCAGCCCGCGGCCCTGAGGCACGACCCCCAGCTCGTCCACCGACTGCTGCGCCTGCGCGACGCCCGCGTCGCCGCCCGTGCGCAGCGCACGCTCTCGAACGGCCGCCAGCTCGACTGAGCACGGCCCCGACCGATCGGACCCCATGGCGCAGAAGTTCCCCCGCGACCGCTTCGACTCCGTCCCGCACGGCATCGACCGGGTCGGTGCGCACCGCGCGCCCGCCCGGCGCGGTCGTCGCTGGCTCGGGATCGGCCTCGCCGCCCTGGCCACCGTGCTGCTCGTCGGCGCCGGCATCGTCTCGCTCATGGTCTTCAACGGCCGGCTGAACTTCGCCGAGCCCAGCGCCCCGCCGACCGCGAGCGAGGCGCCCGTCGAGACCGTCGCCCCGACCGTCTCGCCCGACGTGCCCGTGCTCGTGCTGAACGGCACCGACACGGCCGGTCTCGCCGCCGCGGCGGCGGAGAAGCTGCAGGCGGGCGGCGTGCCGGTCTCGTCGACCGCGAACGCGAGCGAGGACACGCTGCAGGAGACCGTCGTGTACTACGCCGCGCCCGAGCTCGAGGGAGCGGCGCGCGGCGTGCTCGGCGTGCTCGGGATCGGCGACGTGCGCCTCGACGCCGCGATCGCCGAGACCGGCGGCACCGTCATGGTGGTCCTCGGCGCCGACTACGCGGCGGCGAACCCCGTCGCCGAGGGTGAGGCCCCCGCGGAGGGATGACCCCGAATCGTTGTCATTCCGCGATGATCCGGCCGCCCGGATGCCTTGTGCCGGCGCTCGCCGGTCTGTGAGGATCGGAGATCGGCGCACGATCGGAGCGCGCCGTGGAACAGCGATCTGGGAGCGAACGCATGGCGAACGGAACCGTGAAGTGGTTCAACGCTGAGAAGGGGTACGGGTTCATCACGGTCGACGGGGGAGGCCAGGACGTGTTCGTCCACTACTCCGCGATCGACATGAGCGGGTACAAGGTGCTCGAGGAGGGCCAGCCGGTCGCCTTCGAGCTCGGCACGGGCGCGAAGGGCCCGCAGGCCGAATCCGTCCGTCCCCTCTGAGCCGCGACGGCTGCACTCGCGAACGCGCCCCCGACGACGGGGGCGCGTTCGTCGTCTCGGCCGGCGTGCTCCGGGTTTGCGCTCGGCGAACCGGCCGCGTCGAGGCATCCGCTCGCCTTGCACTCTCGACGTGCGAGTGCCAGAATCGTCTTAGCACTCGTTCGATTCGAGTGCTAAACACCATTCTTTTGACGTCCGTTGAAGGGACGAGAGGAAACTCATGGCAAAGATCATCGCTTTCGACGAAGAGGCCCGCCGCGGTCTCGAGCGTGGCCTCAACACGCTCGCCGACGCGGTCAAGGTGACCCTCGGCCCGCGCGGCCGCAACGTCGTGCTCGAGAAGAAGTGGGGCGCCCCCACCATCACGAACGACGGCGTCTCGATCGCCAAGGAGATCGAGCTCGACGACCCGTACGAGAAGATCGGCGCGGAGCTCGTCAAGGAGGTCGCGAAGAAGACCGATGACGTCGCCGGCGACGGCACCACCACCTCGGTCGTGCTCGCCCAGGCGCTCGTGCGCGAGGGCCTGCGCAACGTCGCGGCCGGCGCCGACCCCATCTCGCTGAAGCGCGGCATCGAGAAGGCCGTCTCGGCCGTCTCGGAGGAGCTGCTCGCCGCCGCGAAGGAGATCGAGACCAAGGACGAGATCGCCGCGACGGCTTCGATCTCGGCCGCCGACCCGCAGATCGGCGAGATCATCGCCGAGGCGATCGACAAGGTCGGCAAGGAGGGCGTCGTCACCGTCGAGGAGTCGAACACCTTCGGCACCGAGCTCGAGCTGACCGAGGGCATGCGCTTCGACAAGGGCTACCTGTCGGCGTACTTCGTCACCGACCCCGAGCGTCAGGAGGCGGTCTTCGAGGACCCGTACATCCTGATCGCCAACAGCAAGATCTCGAACATCAAGGATCTGCTGCCCATCGTCGACAAGGTGATCCAGACCGGCAAGCAGCTGCTCATCATCGCCGAGGACGTCGACGGCGAGGCGCTCGCGACCCTGATCGTCAACAAGGTCCGCGGCATCTTCAAGTCGGTCGCCGTCAAGGCCCCCGGCTTCGGCGACCGCCGCAAGGCCCAGCTGCAGGACATCGCGATCCTCACGGGCGGCCAGGTCATCAGCGAGGAGCTCGGCCTCAAGCTCGAGAACGTCACGCTCGACCTGCTCGGCCAGGCCCGCAAGGTCGTCATCACCAAGGACGAGACCACGATCGTCGAGGGCGCCGGCGACGCCGAGCAGATCGCCGGCCGTGTCGCGCAGATCCGCCAGGAGATCGAGAACACCGACTCCGACTACGACCGCGAGAAGCTCCAGGAGCGCCTCGCCAAGCTCGCCGGCGGCGTCGCCGTCATCAAGGCGGGCGCGGCCACCGAGGTCGAGCTCAAGGAGCGCAAGCACCGCATC
>JBDIAF010000279.1:0-3429 GCA_039812245.1 Agromyces sp.
CGCGCCCCGACGAGGTCGCCGACGTGCTGACCCTCGACCAGGTGCTGGCGAACGCGCCCGAGTCGACCGATGGCATGTTCCGGGTGTCGTCGATCCTCGGCGAAGAGCAGTAGGGGAGGCGACCATGAGCGATCTGATCAGACTGACCGCTGCCGACCTCGCCGCGAAGCTCGCCTCGGGCGAGGTCTCCGCCGTCGAGGCGGCGCAGGCCCACCTCGACCGCATCGCGGCCGTGGACCCTGCGGCGGACGACGGCCTGAACGCCTTCCTGCACACCGACGCCGAGGCGTCGCTCGCCGCGGCCCGCTCGATCGACGAGCGCCGTGCCGCCGGCGAGCAGCTCGGCGTGCTCGCCGGCGTGCCGCTCGCCGTCAAGGACGTGCTGGTGACCGCCGACATGCCTTCGACAGCAGGTTCCCGGATCCTCGAGGGCTACCGGTCGCCCTACGACGCGACGGCCGTCGCCGCGGCCCGGGCCGCGGGCCTCGTGAACATCGGCAAGACCAACATGGACGAGTTCGCGATGGGATCGTCGACCGAGAACTCCGCCTACGGCCCCACCCGCAATCAGTGGGCGACCGACCGGGTGCCCGGCGGTTCGGGCGGCGGATCGGCTGTCGCAGTCGGGGCCTTCGAGGCTCCGCTCGCGCTCGGCAGCGACACGGGCGGATCGATCCGCCAGCCCGCGGCCCTCACCGGCACGGTCGGCGCCAAGCCGACCTACGGCGGCGTGAGCCGCTACGGCGCCATCGCCCTGGCCTCATCGCTCGACCAGATCGGGCCGTGCGCGCGCACGGTGCTCGACACCGCGCTGCTGCACGACGTCATCGGCGGGCACGACCGGCACGACTCGACCTCGCTGCGGCACGAGTGGCCCTCGATGGCCGCTGCCGCCCGCGAGGGGGCCGATCCCGCATCCCTGAAGGGGCTGCGAGTGGGCGTGGTGAAGCAGCTCATGCTTGAGGGTGTTCAGCCCGGCGTGAAGGCGCGCTTCGAGGAGGCGCTCGGCCTGCTGCAGGCTCAGGGCGCCGAGATCGTGGAGATCGACGCGCCTCACTTCGAGTACGCGGTCGCCGCCTACTACCTGATCCTGCCGTCGGAGGCGTCGAGCAACCTCGCGAAGTTCGACTCGGTGCGCTTCGGGCTGCGCGTCACGCCCGAGGGCAGCGCGACCGTCGAGAACGTGATGAGCGCGACCCGTGAGGCGGGCTTCGGCGCGGAGGCGAAGCGCCGCATCATCCTGGGCACCTACGCGCTCTCCGCCGGCTACTACGACGCGTACTACGGCAGTGCGCAGAAGGTGCGCACGCTCATCCAGCGAGACTTCGCGGGGGCCTTCTCGCAGGTCGACGTGATCGCCTCGCCCACCGCTCCGACGACCGCGTGGCGCATCGGCGAGCACGCGGGCGATCCGATGCAGGACTACCTGAACGACGCGACGACCATCCCGGCCAACCTCGCCGGGATCCCGGGGCTGAGCCTGCCGGTCGGCACCGCGAGCGAGGACGGCCTGCCGGTCGGCCTGCAGCTGCTGGCGCCCGCGTTCGAGGATGCTCGCCTGTACCGCGCCGGTGCGGCGATCGAATCGCTGATCGGCGAGCGCGACGGCCGCGCATTCTGGGAACAGAGCCCGATGATCGGGGAGGGGGCACTCTGATGGCGAAGACCAAGCTGATGCCGTTCGAGGAGGCGCTCGAGCGATTCGAGCCGGTGATCGGCCTCGAGGTGCACGTCGAGCTGAACACGAAGACCAAGATGTTCTCGTCGGCCCCCAACGCCTTCGGCAGCGACCCCAACACCAATCTCACACCGGTATGCCTGGGCCTGCCCGGCTCGCTGCCGGTCGTGAACGATCAGGCCGTGCGCTACTCGATCAGCCTGGGGCTCGCCCTCGGCTGCGAGATCGCCGAGGTCTCGGGGTTCGCGCGCAAGAACTACTTCTACCCCGACATGGCGAAGAACTACCAGATCTCCCAGTACGACGACCCCATCGCCTACGAGGGCTCGGTCGAGGTGGAACTCGCCTCGGGGCGCGTGGTGCACGTGCCGATCGAGCGCGCGCACATGGAGGAGGACGCGGGCAAGCTGAACCACGTCGGCGGATCGACCGGCCGCATCCAGGGGGCCGAGTACTCGCTGGTCGACTACAACCGTGCCGGCGTGCCGCTCGTCGAGATCGTGACGAAGCCGATCTTCGGCGGCGAGGGCGACACCCCGGAGATCGCGGCGGCCTACGTCGCGACGATCCGCGAGGTCGTGGTCGCGCTCGGCATCTCGGATGCGCGCATGGAGCGGGGCAATCTGCGCTGCGATGCGAACGTGTCGCTGCGCCCCCGCGGAAACGAGGACGCCGGCATGAGCGTGCTCGGCACCCGCACCGAGACGAAGAACGTCAACTCGCTGCGCTCGGTCGAGCGGGCCGTGCGCTTCGAGATCCAGCGCCAGGCCGCGATCCTCGCCGAGGGCGGGTCGATCACGCAGGAGACGCGGCACTGGCACGAGGACACCGGTGAGACCTCGCCGGGCCGCCCGAAGAGCGACGCCGACGACTACCGGTACTTCCCGGAGCCGGATCTCGCTCCGATGACTCCTTCCCGCGAGCTGGTCGAGGAGCTGCGCGCGGCTCTGCCCGAGCACCCGACGGTGCGCCGTCGGCGTCTGCGCGAGGACTGGCAGTTCTCGGCGCTCGAGTTCCAGGACGTGATCAACGCCGGCCTGCTCGGCGCGATCGAGGCGACCGTCGCCGCAGGCGTGCCGGCCCAGACCGCTCGGAAGTGGTGGACGGGCGAGATCGCCCGCATCGCCAACGAGCGCTCGGCGGTCACCACCGATCTCATCACGCCCGAGCAGATCGTTTCGGTCGTCGAGCTGGTCGATGCCGGCACGCTCAACGACAAGCTGGCGCGCCAGGTGATCCAGGGGATCATCGACGGCGAGGGCACCGCCGCCGAGATCGTGGAGGCCCGCGGGCTCGCCATCGTCTCAGACGACGGAGCGCTCATCGAGGCGATCGACGCGGCGCTCGCGCAGCAGCCGGACGTGCTCGAGAAGATCCGCGACGGCAAGGTCCAGGCCGCCGGTGCCGTGATCGGCGCCGTGATGAAGGCGATGCGGGGTCAGGCCGACGCCGCACGGGTGCGCGAGCTGGTGCTGGAGCGCGCGGCGGGTTAGGCGTATCCTGGCCGCATGAGCGGGCAGACGCGGAGCGAGCGGCAGCAGTCGGGCGGGCACCGGCGCGAGGAGGATCGGGGCTGGCGCGTGATCGGCACGCTGCCGTTCGCCGCGATGGTGTTCGTGCTCGTGAACGCGCTCTACATCTTCCTCGTCGCGCTCGGGAACCTCACCGACTACGGAACCAATTTCGCCTTCGTGCAGCATGTGCTGTCGATGGACACGACGAACTTCGGGCAGCCCGAAGGGCAGGGTCTG
>JBDIAF010000280.1:0-3421 GCA_039812245.1 Agromyces sp.
CGAAGGACGGGGGCTACATCGTGCCGATCAAGACGTGGGTGCGCACGGCCGAGGGGCTCGAGCTCGGCGAGCCGGTCGAGGTGGCCGTACACGTCGGAACGGGCCCGCTCGGCGCTTGACGGGCGGCGCGCTGGCGCGGGCATCGTCCCCTCCCCCAGCACCCGACCCACGCGACGCACGCGCCGCACGGCCCTCTCAGGCGGCGTGCGCAGCCGCCCGGGCGCGTCTGCGCTCGGCGAGATGCCGCCCGATATCTCGTTCGGTGGCGAGGTTGCCCGGCCGGGGCCGCTGCTCGGGATCGAGGTGCGCGGGTGGGACGAACCAGCTGCGCGCGTCGCGGATGAAGATGCGCCACCCGTCGTCGTGGACGCGGTGATGGTGGTGTGAGCACAGCAGGATGCCGTTGTCGACGTCCGTCGCGCCGCCGTCGCGGGTCCACCAGGCCACGTGATGGGCCTCGGTGTGCGACGGAGGTCGCCGGCAGCCGGGCCAGGCGCAGCCGCCGTCGCGTTCGGCGAGCGCGATCTTCTGCGCGGTGCTGAACAGCCGCACCGCCCTGCCGAGCTCGAGCTTCTCGCACCCGGTGCCGATGTACAGCGGCGCGATGCCGGCCGAGGTCAGCAGCTCGCGAACGGTCTGGATCGACACCGGCTGCTCGATGCCGTCGATCGCCGCCGCCCCTTCGCCCGAGGCGAGCGCGTCGGCATCGACCCGGGCGACGACCGTCACCTGACGCAGCGTCGGCACCGCAGCGCAGCCCAGCGCATGCCGGGCGAGATCGGCCAGCGCATCCGCGTTCATCTGCCCGATCGAGCGCCGCTCGCCCGTCACGGCATCGTCGGCCTCGGAGCCGCCGGCGGAAACAGTGCCGCCGTCGGAGGTGGTGCCGCCGTCGGAGACCGCACCATCGGCTGCGCCGGCCGTCGAGCCGAAGCCCGTGCGCCGTGCGTCGCGAGCCCGCCGCAGTTCGGCCCCGACCAGCCCGTCGATCGCGGCCTTCAGCGTCGCCCCGTTGACCGGGTCGAGCGCGCCGCGCAGGTTGACCATGCCCGAGGCGTCCTCCCAGATGCGCAGCTCGCGACGGGCCCGCAGCACGTCTTCGCGGGGCTTCACCCCGTCGGGGTCGAGGTGCGCCTCGAGGTGCTTCACGAGCCGCGCCAGCCCGTCGGCCCCGACGACCGGCGCCCGCTCGACGAGGAACGCCTCGGCGTCGTCGAGCCGCTCGCGATCGGCGCGCAGCTCGATGCCGTCGAGGAAGCGCCGGATCACCTCGGCCGCGTCGACCCCGATGGCGCCGCGCTCGAGCGCCGCGGCGAGGTGCGGATGCCTGGCCGGCCGCAGGCCGCCCGTGAACGTCGCCCGCGAGGCCGTCGCCTGGCCCACCGCGACGAGCTTGACCGCGTCGGAGTAGCGGCGCCCGGTCGACTGGGCGATCATGCGCTCGGGCGTGTTGAACCCGCGCGCCCGCGCGAGATCGGCACCCGCCTCGCCCGTGCACCGGGAGGCGAGCTCGGCCGCGCAGCGCGCCTGCAACGACTCGACCACGCGCGCCAATCCCGCCAGGGCATCGGAGACGCGCACCAGCCCGTCGTCGCTCATGGCACGGGCATCCGCCTCGACGCCGACCGAGGGGCGCAGCACGGCGCCCGCCCAGATCTCACCCACCGAAGCGCACGCCGCATCGAACGCGGCGAGGGCTTCGGGGGCGGTGGGCATGCTCCGATTCTACCGCGGAATCGGCCGACTTTCGAAGATTCGTTCGAACTGTGGAGAGCTAACCGGGGAACCGCAGCTCCGCCGGATCGGGCACGACCTCGCGCCCCGCGTCCCACGGCTCGACCCAGCCGAGCTCGTCGAACATGCGGGCGAGGATCAGCCCGGTGACGCCCCACACGAGGCGTCCGTCGACCGTGAAGGCGGGGCCGCGGTACTCCTCGTCGCCGCGCCGCAGCACGGTCGTCGCCCGGTTCTCGGGCGCCAGCAGCTCGGCGACCGGCAGCCGGAACACGTCGACCGACTCGGCGTGGTCGACCGCCGCGACCTGCGACGGCCGCGTCCACCACGCGGGCACCGGCGTGACGAGGTGCCGGCTGATGGGCACGGGCATGGGCGGCAGGGTGCCGATCGGCTCGACGCCGCCGGGGTCGACGCCCGTCTCCTCGCGCGCCTCGCGCACCGCGGCGTCGACGGGTCCGGTGTCGGATGCCTCGAGCCGGCCGCCCGGGAAGGCGATCTGCCCGGCGTGGGTGCCGAGGGTCGCGGCCCGCCGCAGCAGCAGCACGTCGAGGTCGGCGGGCACCGCCGCGGCGAGCGCATCCTCGCGGCGGGCGAGCACCCGGTCGAGCACGCCGAAGAGCACGAGCACCGCCGCCGGGCGCAGCTGCGAGGCATCCGTCTCGATCGCCTGACCCGGGAACCACTCGAGCCCGCGCTCGCAGAGCGAGGCGAGGTCAGCGCGGGCGTCCACCGGGCCAGCCTAGCCATGCGCACCGAATCCGCAGCTTCGCCACAGTCGGTCGCGCGTACGCTGGATGGGTGCTGATCATCAGCTACAACCTCAGGAAGCACCGCGCGATCGCCGAGCTCGCGGAGCTCGACGAGCGCTACGCACCCGACGCCATCTGCCTGCAGGAGGTCGACACCGCGGGCCTCGCCGAGGACGTCGGGCGACTGCAGCTCGCGCACTCGACGACGGGCAACCGCCTCGGGCTCGCCATGTACTACCGGCCCGACCGGCTGATCCCGCGCCAGGTGAAGGCGTTCGCGCTCAAGAAGTCGCTGCACGACCGGGTGCTGCGCCCCGCGCACGAGCGCCTGCTCGCGGTGCGCTTCGACGACCTCGAGCACGATCGCGGGGTCACGATCGCGTCCTTCCACGCGGCCCCGCTCACGGCGCTCAACTCGCTGCGCCGGCACCAGATCAACACCGCCTTCACCGAGCTCGAGCGGCTCGGCCCCGAGCTGCCGATCCTGATGGTGGGCGACTACAACTACCCGGTCTTCAAGGAGAACCTGGCCGAGAAGGTGCGCGAGGCGGGCTACGAGCTGACCCTCAGCGACAGCCGCACCTACACGCGCTACAAGTTCTTCCGAGGGCACTTCGACCTCGCGACCTCGGCGCGGCTCGAGCTGAAGAGCGTCCGCACCCTGCCGCGGGGCGAGTCCGACCACCTGCCGATCCTGGTCGACGCGCACTACGCCGACGCGCCGGTCGCCGACGGCGTCGACGTCGTCATCTGAGCGGGCGGCGCCCAGCGCCGGGCGAGCGCGCGGCGTTCAGCGCCCGATGGGCGGCGCTCAGCGCCCGATAGCGCGCCGCCGCCTCAGCGCCCGATGAGCGCGTTGAGCCAGCCGGGGCCGGCGACGAGCGCGCTCGAGGGCAGCCGCTCGCGCAGCCCGCGGTCGGCCGTCACGACGAGGG
>JBDIAF010000281.1:0-3419 GCA_039812245.1 Agromyces sp.
GAGCCGCTCACCGTCAGCATCGCGGGCGCGACGCCGTCGCAGGTGGTCGCCGGATGAGCCGCGTCGTCGTCGTGGGATCGCTGAACGTCGATGCGACGAGCTACGTCGCCGAGTTCCCCGCCCCGGGCGAGACCATCCGGGCGCTCGACTCGCGCACCGCGCTGGGCGGCAAGGGCGCGAACCAGGCCGTCGCGGTGCGTCGCGGCGGCGCGGCCGTCGAGTTCGTCGCCCGCATCGGCGACGACGCGAACGGGGCGTTCGCCCGGGCGGAGCTCGCCCGCTTCGGCGTCGACGACGGGGCGCTCGTCGCGCTCGACGGAGTCTCGACGGGTTCGGCGCAGATCACGGTCGCCGAGTCCGGCGAGAACACGATCGTCATCGCGGCGGGCGCCAACGCGGCCTTCGACGTCGCGGCGGTCGACGCCGAGGCATCCCGGTTCGCCGGTGCCGCGCTCGTGCTGACCCAGGGAGAGCTGCCGACCGCGACCATCGACCGCATCGCCGACCTGGCCGTCGCCTCGGGCACGCGTTTCGTGCTGAACCTCGCGCCGCCCGCGCCGGTGACGGCCGAGACGCTGTCCGCGGCCGACCCGCTGGTGCTGAACGAGCACGAGGCCCGCGCGATCGGCATCGCACCCGCGGATGCCTCCGGCGACGACGCTGCGGTCGAGGCCTGGCTTGCGGCCGCCGAGCGAGCCGTCGGCACGGTCGCCCGCTCGATCGTGGTCACGCTGGGCGGTGCGGGTGCCGTCGCCGCCGACGCCGAGGGCGCGCATGCCGTGGCCGCCCCGCGCGTCACCGCGGTCGACACGACGGGAGCCGGCGACGGCTTCACCGGCACGCTCGCCGCGATGCTCGCGGATGGCCGCTCGCTCGAGGAGTCGACTCGGCTCGCCGTGACCGCCGGTGCGCTCGCGGTGCAGAGTCGCGGCACGGCCGAGGCCTACGCGAGCCTCGACGAGGTGCTCGCCGCCGCGGGCGCCTGAGCCGCCTCGACGGAACTCGGAGCCCACGGCGCCCGAGTCGGGCCGGCTACTCGCCGGTCGTCTCGTCCTCGTCGTCCTCCACCTGCGAGGCGCTGAGCTCGACGATCTCGAGCTCGTCGTCGAGCTGGCAGTACACGACCATCTCGGGGTAGAGGGTCGGGGCCTCGTAGACGAGCACGAGCACGCCTTCGGGGGTCACGATCACGCCCTGCAGTTCGAGCTCGGCGGCGACGGACGCCTCGTCGACCTCGGCCCCGGTGTCCTCGGCGGCCGCGGCGGCCAGCTCGACCGCCACCTCGGCGTCGATGCGGTCGAGGTCGGCCTCGGTCAGGCGGTCGAGCGCGGTCTCGGCGATGCCCTGCATCTCGGCGGCGTCGAGGGGCGCGCCGTCTTCGTCGAGGGCGAAGAGCACGGCGATCTCGCGGCCGCCCGGCAGGGCGGCCGAAGCCGACAGCTCGCCGTCCTCGTCGATCTCGATGTCGGTCAGCTCGGTCATGGTCGTGCTCCTTCGCGCGGTGGGTGGTCGGTGGGTCGGGGTGGGACGCGGCCGGTGCTCAGAGCTCGGTCTCGGCCGGTTCGCCGACGAGCTCGAAGACGCCCTTCAGCACCTCGTCGGGGCGGAACGGGTACCTCTCGATCTCTGCCTGGTCGCTGATGCCCGTGAGCACGAGCACGGTGTGCAGGCCCGCCTCGATGCCCGCCACGATGTCGGTGTCCATGCGGTCGCCGATCATCGCGGTGACCTCGGAGTGCGCCCCGATCTTGTTCAGCGCCGAGCGGAACATCATCGGGTTCGGCTTGCCCACCACGTACGGCTCCTTGCCCGTGGCCTTCGTGATGAGGGCCGCGATCGCCCCGGTCGCCGGCAGCGGGCCGTCGGCGCTCGGGCCCGTGGCATCCGGGTTCGTGACGATGAACCGCGCCCCGGCGTCGATGAGCCGGATCGCCTTGGTGATCGCCTCGAAGGAGTAGTTGCGGGTCTCGCCGACGACGACGAAGTCGGGGTCGGTCTCGGTCATGATGTAGCCCGCGTCGTGCAACGCGGTGAGGATGCCGGCCTCGCCGATCACGAACGCCGAACCGCCCGGCACCTGCTGCTTCAGGAACTCGGCGGTCGCGAGCGCCGAGGTCCAGATGCGCTCCTCGGGCACGTTCAGCCCGCTCGCGCGGAGGCGGGCCGAGAGGTCGCGCGCCGTGAAGATCGAGTTGTTCGTGAGCACGAGATAGGGGGTGCCGGCGTCCTCCCACTGCTGCAGCAGCTCGGCGGCCCCGGGCAGCGCGTGGTTCTCGTGCACCAGCACGCCGTCCATGTCAGTCAGCCAGCACTCGACTTCGTCACGTCGTCCCATGCTCCAAGCCTAGGGTGCTCAGGTTTCGCTCCGATGACGGGGCGGCGGATGCCTCGAGGCGTCCGTAATCGCCGCGTAACCGGTGCTCGGGGGGCCGGCCGGGACGACCCGCCGCTTCCTACGCTCGAACCTCGTCAGAACCATCGAGGAGACGAGCTTCACATGACCAGGACCACCCGCTTCACGACCGCCGTCGGCGCGGTCGCCCTGCTGACGCTCGGCGTCGGCCTCACCGGCTGCACCGTGAAGGTCGGCGGCGAGCAGGCGAACGCCGAGCCCGCCACGGCTGCCGCCGCCGACCTCTCGGCCGGCTGCGACGCCGCCGCCGCGATCGACGGCGTCATCCTCGCCGAGCTCTCGGGCGAGCCCACCGACGAGGCCTTCCTGGCCGTCGCCGACGCCTACGCGGCTGCCGGGGACGCGCTGCACGAGGGCGCGCCCGAGCCGCATGAGGCCGCGCACACCGCCGCCGAGGCGATCACGCAGGCCGTCGAGGACGGCAACGGCCCGGCCGTCTTCGAAGACCCCGCCTTCACCGACGCCGCCACCGCCCTCGGGGCCTGGGTGTTCGAAGAGTGCGGCTTCGAGTCTGTCGCCGTCACCGCGAAGAGCTTCGAGTTCGGCGGCCTGCCCGACACCCTGCCCGCGGGCATGGTCTCGGTGCAGCTCACCAACGGGAGCGAGGACCCGCACGTCATCGACGTCATGCGCATCCCCGACGACGCCACGACCGCCGAGCAGATCATCGCCGACCCCGAGGCCGCCATGGGCTCGGGTCTCGTCGAGCCCGCCGGCGGCGGCGCGTTCACGATGCCCGGCGGCGTCGGGTACTTCTCCACCGAGCTCGAGCCGGGGCGCTACCTCGTGCTCTGCATGATCCCCGACAGCGAGAACGTGACGCACGCCGCCCACGGCATGTACCACGAGCTCGTCGTCGAATGACCCGGATGCCGTAGGAGGAGCCGTGACGATGCGCGAGAGGCCGACGCTCACCAGGCGCGGCGTGCTCGCGCTCGCCGCGGCTGGCACTTCGGGCGCCGCCCTCGCCTGGCTCGCCGCGTGCGGGTCGGGCGGGGGCACCGGC
>JBDIAF010000282.1:0-3402 GCA_039812245.1 Agromyces sp.
CCGCAACTCGCTGCTGCGCACCGGCAGCCGGGTGAAGCTCGCCGAGGCCCTGAGGGGGTAGCCGAGGCGCAGCGGGCCGCTGGCCCGCGCACGGGCCGGGCCCTGCCCGGCCCCGCCGCAGTTTGCAGGATGAGCGCCGCCATCCCTCCATATGCGAGGCATCGGCCCGCTCATCCTGCAAACTCGGGCGCAGAGTGGGAGGAACGCGCAACTTCCGTGCGCTGACCGGCGCCACGACGCACGCCGTCGGATGGCAGGATGGTTCGGTGAGCACTCCCCTGCACGACACGAACTTCCGCGGCTTCGCCAGCGACAACTACTCCGGCGTGCACCCCGAGGTGCTCGCGGCGATCCAGACCGCCAACGACGGCCACCAGGTCGCCTACGGCGAAGACCTCTACACCGAGCGCCTGCAGCAGGTGTTCGCCGGGCACTTCGGCGAGGGCGTCGAGGCCTTCCCGGTGTTCAACGGCACCGGAGCCAACGTCACCGGCCTGCAGTCGATGCTGCCGCGCTGGGGCGCGGTCGTGAGCGCCAGGACCGCGCACATCAACTCCGACGAGGGCGGTGCGCCCGAGCGCGTCGGCGGGATCAAGCTGCTCACGGTCGAGGCCCCCGACGGCAAGCTCACCCCCGAGCTCATCGACCAAGAGGCCTGGGGCTGGGGCGACGAGCACCGCGCGCAGCCGCTCGTCGTGTCGATCACGCAGACCACCGAGCTCGGCACCGCCTACACCGTCGACGAGGTGCGCGCCATCGCCGAGCACGCCCACTCGCTCGGCATGAAGCTGCACATGGACGGCGCGCGCCTCTCGAACGCGGGCGCCTCGCTCGGCGTGCCGCTGCGCGCGTTCACCCGCGACGCGGGCGTCGACGTGCTGAGCGTCGGCGGCACCAAGAACGGCGCCCTGGGCGCCGAGGCGATCGTGGTGCTGAACCCCGAGGCATCCGAGGGGCTGAAGTACCTGCGCAAGCTGAACATGCAGCTCGCCTCGAAGATGCGCTTCGTCTCGGCCCAGCTGATCGCGCTGTACGAGGGCGACCTCTGGCTGCGCAACGCCTCGCATGCCAACGCGATGGCCGCGCGCCTGCGCGGCGCGCTCGACGCGGGCATCGCCGCGGGCGAGCTGCCGGGCCTCGGCTTCAGCCAGCAGACCCAGTCGAACGGCGTGTTCGCGACGCTGCCGGCCGGCGTCGCCGACAAGCTGCGCGACCGCGGCTTCCGCTTCTACGACTGGGATGCCTCGCGCGGCGAGGTGCGCTGGATGTGCGGCTTCGACACGAGCGAGGCCGACATCGACGCGTTCGTCGCGGGCGTCGGCGAGGAGCTCGCGGCGGTCTGATCAGGCCCGACGAACGGATGCCTCCCGCGCACGTCGCGGGAGGCATCCGTGTCTTCGAACGCCGCGCGCCTCAGTCGGCGAGGCGCTCGAGCGGAATCGAGGCGCCGAGGATGCGCTCGGCGGCGCGATGGCCCGAGAGCAGCGCACCGTTGACGGTCGCCGGGCAGTCGCTCCACGTCGCCTCGCCCGCGAGGTGCAGCACGCCGTCGACGGGCGTGGCGATGGCGTCGTGGTCGGCGTACGAGGCGCCGCGGGCGACGTAGGAGTACGAGCCGCGGGCGAAGGGGTCGGCACCCCACTGGGTGATCCATTGCCCGGTCGGCTCGGGCACCGACGCGCCGTAGTTGCGCCGCAGCCCCTCGAGCACTGAGGCGACGATCTCGTCGTCGCGCATCTGCTCGACGCGCCGGGCCCAGTCGCCGCCGGCGAAGGTGAGGAGCATGGGCGTGCCGCTCACGGCCGAGACGTCGTACCAGGAGTGCCAGGGCACGCCCTCGGCGCCGAGCTGGCGCAGCGCGTACGCGCCGTCCTGCCAGAAGCGCTCGGGGAACTGCAGGAAGACCTTGTCGAAGGTGCCCATACCGACGCGCGCGATCGCATCGGCCACGGGTTCGGGCAGCGCGGGCTCGAAGTCGATCGCCCCGGCCTTCAGCACTCCGAGCGGCACCGTGACGACGACCTCGCGGGCCTCGAACGACTCGGAGGCGGTGCTGACGCGCACGCCCGACGCCGATCGGGCCACGGCGGTGACCACGTGCTCGAGGCGCACGTCGAGGCCGCGTGCGAGCGAGGTCGCGAGGGCGTCGTAGCCTCCGGGGAACACCACCTCGTCGCCGTCGATCGCATCTTCGTCGAGTCCGTGGGCGTCGACCTGCTCGCCGTCGGCGCCGCACTGCTCCTCGGTGCGGTGGCGGTGGAAGGCGCGGATGCGGCTCACGCGATGCTCGCTCCAGTCGAGTCCGGTGAGCGCGCGCTCGACGACGTCGGCGTAGCTCTCGCCGTCGGCCGCCGCGGCGACCGCCTCGACCAGCCGTCCGTCGACCGTCGCGACGTCGTCGAGCCACTGCTCGGTCTGCGCCGCGTCGAGCTCGCGGTGCGCCTCGTCGTAGTTCGCGATCGGGCGGCCTCCCGCCTGGAAGCTGCCGACCGTGAACTCGATCGTCTGCATGCCGAGCGCCTCGACGAGCCCCGTGAGCGGATTGCCGGTGAGCCCGTGGATCCAGGAGGCGCCCCGGTCGACGCTGAAGCCCGGCGAACGGTCGGTCCAGGTGCGCCCGCCGACGCGGTCGCGCGTCTCGAGCACGACGACGCGGCGGCCCGCGGCGTGCAGCAGCCGGGCGGCGGTCAGCCCGGCGACGCCGGCTCCGACGATAACGGTGTCGAACATGGGGGTCTGGTCCATTCGTGAAGGGGGTCTTTCGACGGGCGGGGGAGCGCAGCGAGGCATCCGCCGCCGATCACTCGGGCGCGAGCACCTCGGTGTCGCGGTTCAGCGAGCGCTTCTGGAAGTGGTCCTTCGAGCCGGGGAACATGGCCCACACGAACATGAGGACGACGCCGAGCAGCAGCGAGCCCACGCCGACGATGAACGCGCCGCCGACGCCGGCGAGCTGCGAGTAGCCGTAGTCGGGGTCGAGCATGTCGATCGCCGACTGCACGAAGGCCCAGCTCATGAACACGCCGCCGATGAGGGGGAAGAGGAAGCGGTAGAAGACGTTGTGGCGGCTCGCGAAGAGCGTGCGGCGGAAGTACCAGACGCAGGCGAAGCTCGCGATGGCGTAGAAGAAGGCGATCGCGAGGCCCATCGAGAGCAGCGAGTCGGCGAGCACGTCGGTCGAGACGAGGTTCATGCCGGCGTAGTACACGATCGCGATGACGCGGCTCGGGAGTCGACCCGACACCGGAACCGACGACCGAACCCACGCCGGAACCGACGATCGAGCCCACTCCCGAGCCCACTCCCGAGCCGACGCCGGAGCCCGGCGCAGCGTGCTCGGTGAGCTTCCGACTCGATGACTGGGGCAATTCGTTCAACGCGAACGTCACCGTGACGAACGGA
>JBDIAF010000283.1:0-3390 GCA_039812245.1 Agromyces sp.
CCGCGCACTGCATCACGTTCGAGATTCGCCGAGCGTGCACTCCCCGCCCGAACACGGGCCACAAGTGCACACTCGATGCGCACGCGCCGCGCCCAGCCCCGCCGAGCGTGCACTCCCCGCCCAGATATGGGCGAGGAGTGCACTCTCGGTGCGCAGGTGCGCAGGTGCGCAGGTGCGCCGCGCCGCACGTTCCGCATGCGGGGCGGCCGCGCCCGCGCCCGCGGCCTCAGTCCTTCGCGCGGTAGGTGTAGAAGCCCTCGCCGGTTGCGACGCCGAGCTTGCCCTGGTCGATGTAGCGCTCCTTGATGAGCGCGGCGAAGGCGCGCTGCTTCTCGTCGCCCATCATCGAGATGTTGTAGGCGGTCGTCAGCCCGACGACGTCGTAGATCTGGAACGGCCCCATGGGGGCACCGGTGCCGATGCGCCAGGTCTGGTCGATGGCCTCGGGCTCGGCGATGCCGTCGACGAGCAGCTCGCCCGCGGCCTGCAGGAACGGCACGAGGAGCGAGTTCAGCAGGTAGCCCGCCTTCTCCTTCTTGATCTCGATCGGCACCATGCCGATCTGCGAGGCGAACTCGACGACGGCGCGGTACACGGCCGGGTCGGTGTCGGGGGTGCCCATGACCTCGGCGGTGTTGTGCTTCCAGATCTCGTTGGCGAAGTGCAGCGCGAGGAACTGCTCGGGGCGGCCGGTGAACGGCGCGAGCGTGCTCGGCAGCAGGGTGGACGAGTTGGTGGCGAAGATCGTGCGGGCGGGCGCGACCCGGCCGAGCTCCTCGTAGACGGCCTGCTTGACGGCGGGCGCCTCGGGCACGGCCTCGATCACGAGGTCGGCGTCGGCGACCGCCTCGGCCAGTTCGCGACTGTACGAGATGCGGGCGAGCGCGGCATCCGCCCCGCCGTCGGCGCCTCCGTCGACGCCGAGCGAGCGATAGGTCTCGGCGAGCTTGGCGAAGCGTGCGCGAGCGGCGTCGAGCGCGGCCTCGTCGATGTCGTAGGCGACGACGTCGAAGCCGTGGTAGGCGGTCTGGAACGCGATCTGCGATCCGAGCACGCCGGTGCCGAGCACGGTGATGTGTTGCATTCTGGGTTCCTCTTCTCTCGTGGAGATTCGTGACGGCCCTGAGGCCGTGCGCGTCAGCGGCGGGTCTCGCCGCCGACGTCGCGGTTGAAGCGGCCGAGATCCCGCGCGAAGCGCGCGACCTCGGCGTCGGTCCAGTCGCCGAGGTGACGGTCGACGACCTGCTGCAGGATGCCGATGGCCTCGTCGTACGCCGCCCAGCCCGCCTCGGTGAGCTCGAGCGGGGTGCCACGGCCCGAGGCATCCGGCAGCTCGCGCACGACGCCGAGACGCAGCAGCGCGCCGAGCTGGCGCGAGACCGTCGAACGGTTGAGGCGGAAGGCCCGGGCGATGTCGGCCGAGCGGGCGCCGGGGTTCTCGACGAGGTAGCCGAGGATCGACTGCTCGGTCATCGAGAGCGGAACGCGGGCGGTGCGCGCATCGGCCACCCCGCGCCGCGAGATCACGATGAGCTCCCGCAGCACGCGGGCCGCGTCGTCGCTTCGACGAGGCGTGGCATCGTGCGCCGGTCCGGATGCCGCTGCGCCGACCATCTCCGCCACCTTTCTGTTGCTTGATGCAACACTACGACTACGTGTTGCATTCCGCAACTGAATCGATTCGAGAAGTCCTAGACTGGGTCGGTGATCTCCACCCCGCGCCTGCCGCCCGCCTGGCGCATCTGGGTGGTCTGGTCGGTCGGCGTGGCGGCCTACATCCTCTCGGTCACCAACCGCACCTCGCTGTCGGCCGTCGGCGTCGACGCCGCCGATCGCTTCGACGCGGATGCCTCGACGCTGTCGATGTTCGCGGTGATCCAGCTCGCCGTGTACGGCCTGATGCAGATCCCCGTCGGGCTCCTGCTCGACCGCTACGGCGCCCGCCCGATCATCACTGCCGGCATGCTGCTCATGGCGGCCGGACAGCTCGTGATGGCCTTCGCGCCGAACGTGGGCATCGCGATCTTCGCCCGCATGCTGCTCGGCGCCGGCGACGCGGCGGTCTTCCCGAGCGTGCTGCGCGTCGTCGCGACGTGGTTCCCGGCGCAGCGCTCGCCGTTCATCGTGCAGATGACCGGCATCATCGGCCAGCTCGGGCAGCTGCTCGCCCTGCTGCCGATGGCGGCCCTGCTGCACGCGACGAGCTGGTCGGTGGCGTTCGGCAGCCTCGCCGGCCTCGGGGTGCTGTTCGCCGTGCTCACCTTCGGCGTCATCCGCAATCGGCCCCCGGGCCGCGACTCCGACGTCTCGGTCAACACCGAGACCGGCACCATCCAGGCCGTCACCTCGGCCGCCGACCTGCGCACGGGCTTCCGCGAGAGCTGGGGGCACCCGGCGACCCGCCTGGCGTTCTGGTCGCACTTCACGACCCCGTTCGCGGGCACCGCGTTCGTCATGCTCTGGGGCATGCCGTTCCTGACCGCCGGCGAGGGCCTCTCCCCCGCGACGGCCTCGCTCATCGTGAGCGTCTTCGTCGTGTTCGGCATGATCGTCGGGCCCGTCATCGGAATGCTCTCGTCGAGGCATCCGATGCGCCGTTCGCGACTGCTCGTGCTGCCGATCGTGGCGATCCAGGCGGCAGTCTGGCTCGTCGTCATCGCCTGGCCCGGCGAGACGCCCCTGTGGCTGCTCTTCGCGCTCGCGCTCGCGCTCGCGACGGGCGGCCCCGCCTCGATGATCGCCTTCGACCACGCGCGCACCTTCAACCCGAGCCACCGCCTGAGCACGGCGAACGGCATCGTGAACGGCGGCGGCTTCATCGCGGCCCTCATCGCGATCTTCCTCATCGGCCTCGCGATGGACCTGCAGGGCGCCGGGACGCCCGAGACCTACTCGCTCGACGCGTTCAAGCTCGCGTTCCTCACGCAGCTGCCCCTCTGGGGGCTCGGCGCGCTGATGATCGTGATCGAGCGCAAGCGCACCCGGGTGCACATCGGCCTCGACGAGCCGCGCCGGCGACGCCGCGAGCGCGGGCAGGACTGAGCCGGCCGAACCTGGGTGCGCCTGACCCGGGTGGGTCCGAGCGGGCGAGAGCCGGGGGCCCGACCGGACTCAGCCGTCGAGCAGGCTGCGCAGCTCGTCGACGGAGAAGCTCGCCTCCCCGAAGTCGGGGCCGTCGTCGGGCAGGTCCGACCCGACGTCGCCGGCGACGCCCGCGCCGGCTCGCCCCCCGAGCACACCGGCGACGAGCTCGCCCTTCTTCGCCTTGAGCTGCATGACCTTCTCCTCGATCGTGCCCTCGGCGACGAGGCGGTAGACCATGACCTGCTTCGACTGGCCGAGGCGGTGGGCGCGGTCGATCGCCTGCTCCTCGCTCGCGGGATTCCACCA
>JBDIAF010000284.1:0-3389 GCA_039812245.1 Agromyces sp.
TCGAGACGGGCGTGCCCTTCTACGACCACCTGCTCACCGCGTTCGCGAAGCACTCGCTCACCGACCTCACCGTTCGTGCCACGGGCGACGTGCACATCGACGTCCACCACACGGTGGAGGACACGGGCATCGTGCTCGGGCAGGCGATCAAGCAGGCGCTCGGCGACAAGCGCGGCATCTCGCGCTACGGCGACGCGCTCGTGCCGCTCGACGAGGCGCTCGCCCAGGCCGTCGTCGATATCTCGGGCCGACCGTACCTCGTGCACACCGGCGAGCCCGAGGGGTTCGAGTACCACCTCATCGGCGGCCACTTCACCGGCTCGATGGTGCGGCACGTGTTCGAGGCGATCACCTTCAACGCGGCGCTCACCGTGCACGTGCGGGTGCTGGGCGGGCGCGACCCGCACCACATCGCCGAGGCCGAGTTCAAGGCCTTCGCGCGCGCATTCCGTCAGGCCAAGGCGCTCGACCCGCTCGTCGTCGGCGTGCCGTCCACGAAGGGGGCGTTGTGAGCCGCACCCGTCGCGTCGTCGTGCTCGACTACGGGTCGGGCAACGTGCATTCGGCCGCGAAGGCGCTCGAACGCGCGGGCGCCGAGGTCGAGGTCACGGCCGACCGGACGGCGGTCATGGAGGCCGATGGGCTGCTCGTGCCGGGCGTCGGCGCGTTCAAGGCCGTCATGGACCAGTTGCGCGCGGTGCGCGGTGACGAGCTCATCGACCGACGCCTCGCTGGCGGGCGGCCGGTGCTCGGCATCTGCGTGGGCATGCAGGTCATGTTCGAGCGCGGCGTCGAACGCGGCGTCGACACCGAGGGGCTCGGCGAGTGGCCCGGCGTCGTCACCGAGCTCCCCGCCGAGGTGCTCCCGCACATGGGCTGGAACACGGTGACGCCCGACGCGGGTTCGGTGCTGTTCGACGGAATCGAAGACGAGCGCTTCTACTTCGTGCACTCCTTCGCGGCCCAGCAGTGGCTGCTCGACGTGATCCCGCCGTTCCCGCAGCCGCGGCTGACCTGGGCCGATCACGGCGGTCGCTTCCTCGCCGCCGTCGAGAACGGGCCCCTGTCGGCCACGCAGTTCCACCCCGAGAAGTCGGGGGAGGCCGGCATCCGCCTGCTGTCGAACTGGATCGGCGCGCTCGCCTGAGCCGGTCTGCGCGGGGCGGTCGTGGCCGCCGCGCGGACGGCGGGCGTCACGTGGCATCCGCTCGCTCGCGGGCGCGACTAGGATTCTGTGACTGTGCCGAGTGCCGCGCGAGCGGCCTTCCCATCCGAGGACAGTGATGAGCGAGTTCAACAACACCCCCCGCCTGACCCTGCTGCCGGCCGTCGACGTCGCCGACGGCAAGGCCGTGCGCCTCACCAAGGGCGAGGCGGGCACCGAGACCAGCTACGGCGACCCCGTCGACGCTGCGGCCGAGTGGGCCGACCAGGGCGCCGACTGGATCCACCTCGTCGACCTCGACGCGGCCTTCGGGCGCGGCTCGAACGCCGGCATCCTGCGCAAGGTCATCCGTCAGGTGCGCGGCGTGAACGTCGAGCTCTCGGGCGGGATCCGCGACGACGCCTCGCTCGAGAACGCGCTCGAGATCGGCGCCAAGCGCATCAACCTGGGCACGGCCGCGCTCGAGAACCCCGAGTGGGCCGCCTCCGTCATCGCGCAGTACGGCGAGGCCGTGGCGATCGGCCTCGACGTGCGCGGCACGACGCTCGCGGCCCGCGGCTGGACGAAGGACGGCGGCGACCTGTGGCAGGTCATGGACCGCCTCGAGGAGGCCGGGGCCGCCCGCTACGTCGTCACCGACGTCACGAAGGACGGCACCCTGCAGGGCCCGAACCTCGAGCTGCTGCGCCAGGTCATGGCGCGCACCCACCGCCCGGTCGTCGCCTCCGGCGGCATCTCGAACCTCGACGACATCGCGGCGCTGCGCGACCTCGTGCCGCTCGGCCTCGAGGGCGCGATCGTGGGCAAGGCGCTCTACGCGGGCGCGTTCACGCTGCCCGAGGCCCTCGACGTCGCGGGCTACTGACGACCGCATGACGGCAGACGACGATCAGGATGTCCCGGGCGGCTCGCCTGGGGCATCCCGGCCGCTGCCCCCGCACCTCGCGGCAGGAGGCTCGACCGACTCGGCCGGCCGGCCGTGGGCCGGTCGCGCGTTCGAGGCGAACCCGCCCGCCGGCGACGACGGCGCCATAGCGCCCGAGCTCGACCGCGCGCTGACCCGCTTCCGCGACGGCGACGGCTCGCAGGCCGACGTGGTGGCCGCGATCGGCGGCGCGCTGCTGCTGATCCCGCTGCTCGCCGAGCTCGGCGACCCGTCGGCGGGTTCGGGGGAGTCCGGCGGGTCGACCGAGATCGGCGAGCACGGCCTCCCGATCGACAAGAGCCAGGAACTCTCGATCGTCACCGTCCAGGGTCCCGACGGGCGCCGCGTGCTGCCGGTGTTCTCCTCGGTCGACGCGATGCGAGCGTGGAATCCGCTCGCCCGCCCGGTGCCGGCCGACGGCGTCCGGGTGGCGCTCGCGGCGGCCGACGACGGCACCGAGCTCGTCGTGCTCGACCCCGCCTCGCCGACCGAGTTCGTGCTGCGCCGACCGGCCGTGTGGGCCGTGGCGCAGTCGAAGCGGTGGCGGCCGCCGTTCGAGTCCGAGGCGGTGCGCACGGCGTTCGAGCGCTCGGTCGCCAGCGAACTCGCCGTGCTGGGCGTCGAGCTCGCCCCCGGCGACCCGCTCGCACGACTCGCCGGCCCAGAGCTCGTCGTCGTGCTGCGGCTCGTCGACGGGCTCACGCGCGAGGAGCTCGACGCGGTCACCACGCGTCTCGCCCGGCGCTGGGCCGAGGACGACGCGATCGCCACGGGCGTCGACTCGCTCGCCGTCCGCCTCGTCGGGGGAGCCCGCGAGCGCTGAGCCCCCGAACCGGGCATTGACCGCGCGGCCGAGGCGGAGCAGGATCGGGAACGCGCCGGAGCGCGGAATTCTGGTGGACCATGGCCGAACGACCGGCGGGCGCCGCAGCGCGGCGGCCCGAGTACGACGAACCGCTGACGTATGCCGCGGTGCAGGCGAGGCGCTGGCTCGACGGGCTCGGCGAACGAGCCATCCCGCCGGCGATCGACGCCGACCAGGCGCGCTCGCGCCTGGGGCTCGAGCTCCCCGAGCGCGGCGAACCGCCCGAGGCGGTGCTCCGACGCCTCGTCGAGGGCGTGGAGCCCGCGCTGCTCGGCGTCGGCTCGCCCCGCTTCTACGGGTGGGTGATGGGCGGGGCGCAGCCGGTGGCCCTGGCCGCCGACTGGCTCGTCTCCGCCTGGGACCAGAACGCCGGCCTGCGCTTCGCGACGCCGGGGGTCGCGGCGGCCGAGGAGCTCGCGGGGGAGTGGATCGTC
>JBDIAF010000285.1:0-3388 GCA_039812245.1 Agromyces sp.
GGTGAGCTGCGCGAGCTCGATCGCCGCCGACGCCGCGACCGCGAGTGCCGCGGGCCGCCGAGCCGGCCAGCGCGGGGCGAGGAGCGCGATCAGCAGCCCGACGAACGCGGTGTAGAGCGCGCTGCCGGCGAGGTCGACCAGGGGGTTCCGCTCGAGCAGCTGCAGGCCGAGACCGGCGGCCAGGGTCAGTGCGGCGAGCGTCGCGCAGCGCCGGCGCACCGCGCGCACCGTGGGACGAGCCCCGGCCGGGCGCGGCGTCGCCTGGGGCATCCGGTCGTTCAGCCCTTCGACTTGTGCCGCGGCTTGCGCGCGGGGCGCTCGTCGTCGCCGCCGTCGCGCGCGCTCCCCCGGTCATCCCGTTCGGAGCCCCGACCACCGCGGTCGCTCCGGTCGTACCCGCGGTCGCGCGATGACCCGCCCCGGTCGCCCCTGTCGCCCCGGTCGTACCCGCGGTCGCGCGAGGGCCCGCCGCGGTCGGGGCGCAGCTCGATCAGGCGCCCGGAGATGCGCGTCTCGGCGAGCCGGTCGAGCGCGTCGCGCGGCAGCTCGGCCGGAAGCTCGACCAGCGAGAAGTCGCCCTTGATCTGGATGCGCCCGAAGTCCTCGCGCCGAAGGCCGCCCTCGTTGGCGAGCGCGCCGACGATCTGCCGCGGCTCGACGCGATGGCGACGGCCGACCGCGATGCGGTAGCTGCGGAGCTCGCCGTGGTCGGGGCGCCGTCGGCGCTCCGAGGTGCGGCCCTCGAGCTCGTCGCGACCGTACCGGTCGTCGCGCCCCCGCCGGTCGGCCCGGCCGGCGCGCTCGTCGCGGTCGAGGCGCTCGCGGCGTCCCGGGCGCTCGCGCGGCTCGGGGTCGGGCTCGAGCAGCAGCGGCGACTCGCCCTGGGCGACCACGGCGAGCGCGGCCGCGACGTCGACCTCGGGCACGTCGTGGTGCCGCACGTAGTGGGCGATGATGTCGCGGAACCCCTCGATGCGCTCGCTCTGCCCGAGCGCCGCGGTGATGCGGTCGTCGAAACGGGCGAGCCGGGTCTCGTTGACCTCGTCGACGCTCGGCAGCTGCATCTGCGCGATCGGCTGGCGGGTGGCCTTCTCGATGCGGGCGAGCAGCCCCCGCTCGCGCGGGGTGACGAAGCTGATGGCGTCGCCGGAGCGGCCGGCGCGACCCGTGCGGCCGATGCGGTGCACGTAGGGCTCGGAGTCGGTCGGGATGTCGAAGTTCACGACGTGGCTGATGCGCTCGACGTCGAGGCCGCGGGCGGCGACGTCGGTGGCGACGAGGATGTCGAGCTTGCCGCTCTTCAGCTGCTCGACGGTGCGCTCGCGCTGGGCCTGCGCGATGTCGCCGTTGATCGCGGCGGCCGAGTATCCGCGGGCGCGCAGCTTCTCGGCCAGCTCCTCGGTCACGTTCTTGGTGCGGACGAAGATGATCATGCCCTCGAAGTTCTCGACCTCGAGGATGCGGGTGAGCGCGTCGACCTTCTGCGCGTAGGAGACGACGAGGTGCCGCTGCGCGATGTTCGCCGAGGTCTGCGTCTTGGCCTTGACGGTGATCTCTTCCGGGTCGTGCAGGTACTGCTTCGAGATGCGGCGGATCGACGCCGGCATCGTCGCCGAGAACAGGGCCACCTGCTTGTCGTCGGGCGTCTCGGCGAGGATCTCCTCGACGTCCTCCGCGAAGCCCATCTTCAGCATCTCGTCGGCCTCGTCGAGCACGAGGTACTTCAGCTGCGACAGGTCGAGGGTGCCCTTGTCGAGGTGGTCCATGATGCGGCCGGGCGTGCCGACGACGATGTGCACGCCGCGGCGCAGGGCCGACAGCTGCACGCCGTAGCCCTGCCCGCCGTAGACGGGGAGGATGTGCACGCCGGGCAGGTGCGCGGCGTACTTCTCGAAGGCCTCGCAGACCTGCAGCGCGAGCTCGCGGGTGGGCGCCAGCACGAGCGCCTGCGGCTCGCGCTGATCGAGGTCGAGGCGCGCGAGGATGGGCAGGGCGAAGGCCGCCGTCTTGCCCGTGCCGGTCTGGGCGAGGCCGACGACGTCGCGGCCGCCGAGCAGCAGCGGGATCGTCGCGGCCTGGATGGCCGACGGCGTCTCGTAGCCGACGTCGTCGAGCGCCTTCAGCACCGCCCCGTCGAGACCGAGGTCTGCGAACGTCGTCGCGGTGGGCTCGACGGCGGGCTCTGCGGGAGCCGCACCCTCGACCGGAAGGTCTTCGGAAGTCACGCTTCAGGGTAGTCCTCCACAGGCCGCGCCACATCCAGCGGGTGCAAAGGTGGCGGCGGTAGCGTCGACCGCAGGTCGTCCCCCACCCGGCCTCCCCAGCCATGACGCAGACCGTTCAACTCCCCCAGCAGCCGACGCAGCAGCCGATGTCGCGGCCGACGGCCGAGCGCCGTCCCGAGCGCACGCGCGCGCTGCGCCGGGCGCGCGGCATCGCGATCGCCTCGATCGCGATCACCGCGGTGATCGGCCTCGGCCTCGTGCCCGGCTTCGTGGGCGCGGCGGTGTCGACCGCGCTGCCGTGGCTCGGCTGGGCCGTCGCGGCCCTGTTCGTCGCAGCGCTCGTCGTGCGCCGGCGCGTCTGGCTCGTGGCGCTCGTGCCACTGGTCGCCTGGGCGGTCGCGGTCGCGCCGTCGCTCATGGGGGTCTCGGTCGGTTCGCTCGCCTCGATCACCTCGTCGGGCGTCGGCGCCGAGGCCGGCGCGGGCAGCGCGGGCACGGCGGCGGATGCCTCGCGCCTCGTCTTCGCCAGCCAGAACGTCGAGGCTGGGTCGGGCACCGCCGGGGCATCCGCCGCAGCCCTCGTCGAGCGCGGGGCGCAGGTGATCGCGCTCACCGAGCTCGACGCCGATGCCCGTGGCGAGGCGGCCGAGGCGCTCGTGGCGAGCCATCCCTATTCCTATGCCGTCGGCACCGTCGGCATCTGGAGCAGCCTGCCGATCTCGAACGAGCAGCCGCTCGAACTGGGTCTGGGCTGGAACCGGGCGCTCACGGTCGACGTCGACACGCCAGAGGGCCCCGTGAGCGTGTACGTCGTGCACGCCGCCTCGCTGCGCCCGGGGCTGCAGTCCGACCGCGACACGATGCTCGCCGAGCTCGGCCGCGCGATCGCCGGCGACGACACCGCCCGCGTCGTCGCGCTCGGCGACTTCAACGCCGCGAGCACCGATCCGGCGCTCGCCGGCATCCGCGCCGAGCTCGCCGAGCCGGCCCAGTCGTCGCCGTCGTTCGGCTTCACCTGGCCGACCGCGTTCCCGGTGGCGCGCATCGACCACGTCTTCCAGCGCGGCCTCGCGCCGCTCGAGAACACCACGGCGCCCGCCGGCGCGAGCGACCACCTCGCGGTGATCGCGACGTTCGGACTCTGAGCCGGGCGGATCCCGGGC
>JBDIAF010000286.1:0-3382 GCA_039812245.1 Agromyces sp.
CCGCCTCGACCGCGAGCAGGTAGAGCACCGTCGCCACGCCCGCCAGCACCAGCCCCGCGAGCATCGCGGCGTCGCCGTGCGCGTGGGCGGCGGTCGCAACGGACTCACCCGCCGTCTGCGCGACCGCCACGTGCTGGTGATGCCCCGCGCCGCTCACCTCGAGCACCGAGGCGTCGCCCGTGCCGAGCGAGAAGAGCAGGTGGAAGACGGCCTGGCTCGAGCCGACGGCGAGCACGGCGCGCACCGGGCCGCCGCGGCGCCCGAGCAGGGCGACCGAGACGCCGAGGGCGAAGACGGCCGAGAGCACGAGCCCGACCCAGCCGGGCGCCTCGCCGGCCGCGACCCCGTGCGAGAACGCCGCGAGGAACACGGCCACCGCGGCTGCGGCGGCGCCGCGCGCGAGCTGCGTCGCACGGTTCACGTCGGGGGCTCCGGTCTCGGCTCGACTCCGCCGGCGGCGGAGTTCGACTGCCAAGCGTAGCAAGCCCGGCACAATGCCGACTTGACTCCGGCGGCCACAGGTGTAGTGTCGTCCGCCGTGACGAACGAGGGGGAGGAACCTCCCGCTGAACTGAAGTCGCCGAAGCACTGGATCATCGGCGACCCGCTGCCCACCGAGAAGCTCGAGGGGCAGCTGCTCCCGAAGCGCATCGCCCTGCCGGTGTTCGCGAGCGACGCGCTGTCGTCGGTCGCGTACGCGCCGCAGGAGCTGCTCATGGTGCTGACCACGGGCGGCCTGGCCTTCCTCGCGTTCGCGCCGTGGGTCGCCGCGGCGGTCGTCGTGCTGCTCGCGACGGTCGCGCTGAGCTACCGCCAGCTCATCCGCGCCTACCCCTCGGGCGGCGGCGACTACGAGGTCGCGCACAAGAACCTCGGCGAGAAGGCGGGCCTCGTCGTGGCCTCCGCCCTGCTCGTCGACTACGTCATGACCGTCGTGGTGTCGGTCGCCTCGGGCGTCGACAACATCATCTCCGCGTTCCCCGAGCTGAACCCGTGGCGCGTCGAGCTCGCGGTGCTGTTCGTCGTGCTGCTCGCCGCGGTGAACCTGCGCGGCGTGAGCGAGTCGGGCAAGGCCTTCGCCATCCCCACCTACCTCTTCGCCGGCAGCGTGCTGCTGCTCATCGGCACCGGCATCGTGCAGATCATCATGGGCCAGCCGCCCGTGGCGGTCTCGTCGCAGTTCGACGTCGAGCCGATCGCCCAGGCCGGGTTCGTGCTGCTCCTGCTGCGCTCCTTCGCGAGCGGCTGCTCGGCGCTGACCGGCGTCGAGGCCGTCGCGAACGGCGTGCCGGCGTTCCGCGCCCCGAAGGTGCGCAACGCGCAGAAGACCCTCATGATGATGGCCGGCCTCGCGATCGTGCTGTTCGTCGGCCTCACGACCCTCGCGCTGGTCTCGGGCGTGCACTACGCCGAGAACCCGTGCGACCTCATCGGCTGGACCGAGTGCGCCACCGCCCCGCAGCCGAGCCTCATCGCGCAGATCGCCGCGGCCGTGTTCGGCTTCGGCTCGATCCCCTTCTTCGTGATCCAGGTCGCCGCCGCGCTCGTCCTGCTGCTCGCCGCGAACACGGCCTTCAACGGCTTCCCCCTGCTCGGCTCGGTGCTCGCCCGCGACGGCTACGCCCCGAAGTCGCTGTCGACGCGCGGCGACCGCCTCATCTACTCGAACGGCGTGATCCTGCTCGGGCTCGCCGCGGCCGTCATCCTCGTCGTGTTCCAGGCCAACCTGACCCTGCTGATCCAGCTGTACATCATCGGCGTCTTCGTCTCGTTCACGCTCGGCCAGTCGGGCATGGTGCGGCACTGGATCCGGCTGCTCAAGGCGCCGCCGCACACGCGCGGGCACCGCGGTCGCCCCGGTCCGGTCGACGAGGACATGCGGCCCATGACGCGCGGCGCGATGATCCGGGCGCTCTCGATCAACCTCTTCGGCGCGTCGGTCACGGCGATCGTGCTCGTCGTCGTGACGATCACGAAGTTCACGCACGGCGCGTGGATGGTCTTCCTGATGATGCCGATCCTGTTCATCCTCATGATGGGCGTGCACCGCTACTACCGCGACGTCGAGAAGGAGATCGAGGTCGACCCGGTCACCACCTTCGGCGCCTCGGGCGACCACGCGATCGTGCTCGTCGGCCGCATGCAGAAGCCGACCCTCAAGGCGCTCGACTACGCGATCGCCGCCAACCACGACACGCTCGAGGCCGTGCACGTCTCGATCGACGACGCCCAGACGAAGCAGCTGAAGAAGGACTGGGTGCGCCAGAACATCCACGTCAAGCTGCGCATCCTGCAGTCGCCGTACCGCGACCTCAGCTACCCGCTGATCAAGTACATCAAGGAGCACCGCGAGGAGCACGGCTCCGAGGTGGTCACGGTGTACCTGCCGCAGTACATCGTCGGCCACTGGTGGGAGAGCATCCTGCACAACCACAAGGCCCGGCGCATCACGCAGAAGCTCATGCTCGTGCACGGGGTCACCGTGGCGCTCGTGCCCTGGCTGCTCGACTCGTCCGACCTCATCTACGGCCGCCGTTCGCGCCCGCTGCCCGGCCAGGACCGCCGCGGCGAGCCGGTGCGCCCCGTGTCGCGCCGGCCGCACCCCGAGCCGGCGGCGAAGCGGCACCGCTAGGCTCGGCGCATGGCGACGGTTCCGACGGATGTCCCGGTCGAGGTCTTCCTCGACACCGTGACCCACCGAGTGCGGCGACGCGACGCCGAGACGCTGCTCGAGCTCATGCGGCGCGTCACGGGAGAGCCCGCTCGCATGTGGGGGCCGTCGATCGTCGGGTTCGGCGAGTACCACTACGTCTACGAGAGCGGCCGCGAGGGGGATGCCCCGGCCGCGGCGTTCTCGCCCCGCAAGACGGCCTCGACGGTGTACCTGGTGCCGGGCTTCGCCGCCGGGTCCGAGCTGCTCGAGCGCCTCGGCCCGCACACCACGGGCGTCGGATGCCTCTACCTGAAGGACCTGGCCGAGGTCGACCTCGGCGTGCTGGAGGCGCTCGTGCGGGAGTCGTACGAGGCGGTCGTGCCGCCCTCCGCCGAGTGACGGGTGCGCCCCTGCCGATATGGCGCTGGGCGCTACAGCATCGCCGTAGGCGCTACAGCATCGCCATGATCTGGCGGGCGATCATGCGGCCGGCGCGGTTGGCGCCGATCGTCGACGCCTGCGGCCCGTAGCCCGCCAGGAACACGCGCGGGTCGCCCCAGGCGGCGCCCTGGCCGACCGTGACGCCGCCGGCCTTCTCGCGCAGCTTCAGCGGCGCGAGGTGCCGCAGCTCGGGCCGGAAGCCGGTCGCCCAGATGATCGCGTCGGCGCGCGCCTCCGCGCCGTCGTCCCACACGACGCGGTCGGACTCGATGCGGTCGAACATGGGGC
>JBDIAF010000287.1:0-3333 GCA_039812245.1 Agromyces sp.
CTCAGCGTGCTGAACCAGGCGATCGACGCCCCCGACGAGATGGCGCCCACCGCGCCGCGCGTCATCACGGTCAACATCCCGGTCGACAAGATCGGCGAGCTGATCGGCCCCAAGGGCAAGACGATCAACGGCATCCAGGACGAGACCGGCGCCGACATCTCGATCGACGACGACGGCACCGTCTACATCGGCGCGACCGACGGCGAGTCGGCCGAGGCCGCCCGTGCGCAGGTGAACGCGATCGCCAACCCGCAGAACCCCGAGGTGGGCGAGCAGTACCTCGGCACCGTGGTGAAGAACGCCGCCTTCGGCGCCTTCGTCTCGCTGCTGCCCGGCAAGGACGGCCTGCTGCACATCAGCGAGGTGCGCAAGCTCGCCGGCGGCAAGCGGATCGACTCGGTCGACGACGTGCTGTCGATCGGCCAGAAGATCCTCGTGAAGATCACGAAGGTCGACGACCGGGGCAAGCTCTCGCTCGAGCCCGTGCTCGAGGAGGAAGCCGAGGCCGAGGCGCCCGCCGCCGAGGCGCCTGCCGATGAGGCGGCCGTCGAGGCCGCTGCCGAGTAAGGCCGCACTGCAGTATCCGGAGGCCCGGGTGGTTCGCCACCCGGGCCTCCGTCGTGCCCGGGATCGCGGCCGCCACTCGTACAGGAGATCCGCACTTCCTTCTTGAGAGTGATTCTCAGCTAGCTCTCCAATAGGGTAGAGGGCGTGTCAGAACCGATCGCACTGCCCCTCGACCTGCCCGAACTCGAAGCCGATCTCGGCGGCGGCCTCATGCGCCGCACCGTGCATCCGAGCGGGCTGCGCGTGCTCACCGAGCGCATGCCCGGCTCGCGCAGCGCGACGGTCGGCTTCTGGGTCGGGGTCGGGTCGCGCGACGAGCAGGGCGAGCGCGACGATGCGCCGGCGAGCCTCGGCAGCACCCACTTCCTCGAGCACCTGCTCTTCAAGGGCACGCCGCAGCGCAGCGCCCTGCAGATCGCGACGAGCTTCGACCGCATCGGTGCCGAGAACAACGCGCTCACCGCGAAGGAGTACACCTGCTACTACGCGAAGGTGCGCGACGCCGACCTCGACGGCGCGGTGCAGGTGCTGGCCGACATGGTGACCGACTCGATGCTCGACCCCGGCGAGTTCGAGAGCGAGCGGGGCGTGATCCTCGAAGAGCTGGCGATGGCGGCCGACGATCTCGCCGACGTGACCAACGAGCGCTTCTTCGAGGCAGTGCTAGGGGCTCAGCACCCGCTGGGGCGCCCGATCGGCGGCAGCGCCGAGACGATACGCGGCGCCCGTCGCGACGACGTGCTCGCGCACTACCTCGAGCGCTACGACCCTTCGACGCTCGTGGTCGCGGCGGCCGGAGCGGTGGATCACGATCGCCTCGTCGAGCAGGTCCTGGCCGCGCTCGACGGCGCGCAGGATCGGCGCTGGAGCACAGCGGAGGATCGCGCACCGGTTCGACGCCCAGCCGCCGGCGGCCGGGCCGCCGGAGAGGACGTGGGCGCGAGGGCCGAGGATCGAGCACCGGTGACCGCAGTGCAGCGCGAGAGCGAGCAGGTCAACCTGATGATCGGCGCGCGGGGCCTGCGGGCGGGAGACCCGGGGCGCTTCGCCTTCGGGATCATGAACGCGGTGCTGGGCGGAGGGATGTCGAGCCGGCTGTTCCAGGAGATCCGCGAGAAGCGCGGGCTCGCCTACACCGCCTATTCGTTCGGGGCGAGCTACAGCGACGACGGGGTCTTCGGCATGTATGCGGGCACGGCGCCGGAGAACGCCGCCGAAGTGGTGGAGCTCGCGACGACCGAGCTCGGCCGGGTGGCCGAGGCCGGCATCACCGAGGAGGAGCACGAGCGCGCGCTCGGGCAGATCGCGGGATCGTCCGCGCTCGCGCTCGAGGACAGCGACACCCGCATGGGCCGCCTCGGCCGCGCCGAGCTGGGCCTCGGCGAGATCTACACCCTCGACGCGTCGCTCGCGCGCTTCGAGGCGGTGACAGCCGATCAGATCCGCGAGGCCGCGGCGCTCCTCGCCGCGAGGCCGCAGACCGTCGTCGCGGTCGGCGACGTGGCGCACAGCTCCCTCGCCGACCGCGCCGGCGACGGCAGAGAGTAGCCTGGGGTCATGACTATTTCCGTTGCGGTCAGCGGAGCGAGGGGCCGGCTCGGCTCGCTCGTCTGCGAGGTCGTCGAGGCCCATCCCGCGTTCAAGCTGGGGGCCCAGCTCTCGAGCGCCTCCGGGCCCGACGCAGGCGCGGAGGATGCGATCCTGGTCGACGTCAGTCATCCCGAGGCCTCGCAGGCCATCGTGGAGCGCGCGGTCCGACGAGGCCAGCGCGTGGTGGTGGGCACGAGCGGCTGGTCGGCCGAGCGGATCGAGCGCCTGAGCGGTCTCGTCGAGGCGACCCACGGCGCGGCCGTGCTCATCGTGCCCAACTTCTCGCTCGGCTCGGTGCTCGGCACCGTGCTGGCGCAGATCGCGGCCCCCTACTTCGACAGCGTCGAGATCGTCGAGGCCCATCACGCGGCCAAGGTCGATTCGCCGAGTGGAACCGCGGTGCGCACCGCCGAGCTGATCGCGGCGGCCCGTGAAGCCGAGGGCCGGCCGTCCATCGATGCGCCGTTCGTCGAGCAGAGCGCTCGCGGGCAGCTCGTCGCGGGAGTCCCGGTGCACAGCCTGCGGCTGCAGGGCGTCATCGCCCGGCAGGAGGTCCGCTTCGGCGGCGCCGGCGAGGTGCTCACGGTCACGCACGACACGCACTCCCAGGATTCCTACCGGGCCGGCATCCGGGCAGCGCTCGAGGCGATCGCCGCCGACGGCCTCGAAGGGGTCGTGGTCGGGCTCGACCGCATCCTGGGCATCCGGTGATGGGGTCGGCGCGGACGCGGGCCCTCGTCGGCGTGGTCGTCATGGCCGCGCTGCTGATCCTCTATTTTGTCTTCGCGGGCGTGCGCGCCGTGGCGCTGCTGGTCACCGGCACGCCGATCGCCGTCGCTATGGGCGCGGCGCTGCTCGTGCTGCCCCTCATCGGTGCGTGGGCGCTCGGGCGCGAGCTGCTCTTCGGCTGGCGATCGACCGCCCTGGTCGACCGGCTCGGCGACGAGGGGCGGCTGCCCGACGACCTCGGCGAGGCCGGCCCGACCGGCCGTGCGGACCGGGACGCCGCCGACGCGGTCTTCCCGCGCTACCGGGCCGAGGCCGAGGCGACTCCGGACGACTGGCGGGCGTGGATGCGCCTCGGCATCGTCTACAACGCCTGCGGCGACCGCACGAGGGCTCGGGCTGCGATTCGATCAGCGATTTCGCTCGAACGCAACGAAATCCGTCGTGATT
>JBDIAF010000288.1:0-3331 GCA_039812245.1 Agromyces sp.
GAAGAGCGGCAACTGACCGATCGCCTGCACCGCGTCGCTGTGCACCGGGACGCCTCGAGCGTGCGCCCGTTCGACGATCTGGGAGACCGGCTGGATCGTGCCGACCTCGTTGTTGGCCCAGAGCATCGTGACGAGGGCGATCTCGTCGGCGTGCGCCGCGAGCTCCGCGGCGAGCGAGTCGATGCGGAGCCGCCCGAGCGCGTCGACGGGCAGCTCGACGACCTCGGCGTCCTCGCGGGCGGCGAGCCACTCGACGGTGTCGAGGGTCGCGTGGTGCTCACCGCCGGGCAGCAGGATGCGCCGTCGGCGGGAACCCGCCGGGGCGTCCTGCCTGCGCCGCCAGTACAGCCCCTTGACCGCGAGGTTCACCGCCTCGGTGCCGCTGCCCGTGAAGACCACCTCGATGCCGTCGGCGCCGAGCGTCGCCGCGACGTGTTCGCGCGACTCCTCGAGGAGCCGCTTGGCCTGCTGTCCCGCGCTGTGGATCGAGGCGGGGTTCCCGACCGAGCCGAGTGCCGCGGTGAGTGCGGCGATCGCCTCGGGCCGCATGGGCGTGGTCGCCGCGTGGTCGAGGTAGACGGTCACATCACCCCTCCTCCGCTTCCGGTGCGCCGTTCCGCACGAACTACTGTAGATCGCATGCCAGCCGCCGATCCCCTCCGCGACCTCGGGGTGCGCGCCCACGCCTCCGGCGGCGGGATCCGCGTCTGGTCGGCCAATGCGACCGCCGTCGAGCTCGTCGTGTTCGAGGCATCCGACCTCGACTGGGCGGTCGACCGCGTCGCACTCGACCGCGACGGCGACGGGGTGTGGTCGGGCCGCTCGGCCGCCCTCGTGCCCGGCGCGCGCTATGCGCTCCGGGTCGACGGACCGGCCGGCCTCGAGCACGCCTTCAACCCGGTGCACAACCTGCTCGACCCCTACGCGCGCGGGCTCGTCCGCGCCGGCGACGGCTCGTGGCGGGGCGTCGCGCTCGGCCCCCTCGGCGAGGGCGACGGCTTCGACTGGGGCGGCATCGCGAAGCCGCGCGTCCCGCTCGACCGCACGGTCGTGTACGAGGCGCACGTCCGCGGCTTCAGCCGTCGCAACCCGCGGATCCCCGAGCCGTTGCGGGGCACCTACGCGGGGCTCGCGCACGACGCGTCCCTCGACTACCTCACCGACCTCGGCATCACGACCGTCGAGCTGCTGCCGGTGCAGGCCTTCGTCTCCGAGCAGCGGCTCGTGCGTCAGGGCCGGGTGAACTACTGGGGCTACAACACGCTCGGCTTCTTCGCCCCGCACGGCGCCTACGCCTCGCCCGCGGCCCAGGCCGAGGGGCCGGCCGGCGTCCGGCGGGAGTTCGCCGGCATGGTGCGCCGGCTGCACGAGGCGGGACTCGAGCTCGTGCTCGACGTCGTCTACAACCACACCGCCGAAGAGGGGCGCGCGGGCCCGACGCACAGCTTCCGCGGCATCGACAACGCGAGCTACTACCGCCACGACGCGCACGGCAGGTACGTCGACACGACCGGCTGCGGCAACACCGTCGACTTCGGCCGGGACGCCCCCGTGCGGCTCGTGCTCGACTCGATGCGGTACTGGGCGGGCGAGCTCGGGGTCGACGGCTTCCGCCTCGACCTGGCGGCGACGCTGGGCCGCGACGCGCGCGGCGAGTTCACGAGGGAGCATCCTCTGCTGCGCGGCATGCTCGACGATCCCGTGATCGGTGCGTCGAAGCTCATCGCCGAACCCTGGGACGTCGGGCCGGGCGGGTGGCGCACGGGCGACTTCCCCGACGGCTTCACCGAGTGGAACGACCGGTACCGCGACCGCATGCGCGACTTCTGGCTCGGCGATCTGCGGCGCGAGCGCGAGACGGGCTCGGCCGGCAGCGGCATCGGCCGGTTCGCGACGCGGCTCGCCGGGTCGTCGAACACCTTCGCGCACGAGCGCGGGCCGCTCGCGAGCCTGAACTTCATGACCGCGCACGACGGCTTCACCCTCGCCGACCTCACCGCGTACGACGTCAAGCACAACCTCGGCAACGGCGAGGGCAACCGCGACGGCACCGACAACAACAACTCCTTCAACCACGGCGTCGAAGGCGAGGCCGCCGATCCCGCGGTGCGCGCCGCGCGTCGTCGCAGCATCCGCAACCTGCTCGGCACGCTGCTGCTCTCCGCGGGCGTCCCGATGATCACGGCGGGCGACGAGTACGGCCGCACCCAGCGCGGCAACAACAACGCGTACTGCCACGACTCGCCACTCAGCTGGCTCGGCTGGGCCGACGACGAGCGACCGCGCTCGGCGCCCGAGCTGTTCCGCACCGCCCGGGCCCTGATCCGACTCCGTGCCGAGAACCCTGCGCTCCGGCCGGTGCGCTACGGCGTGTTCGGCGAGACCACGCCGAGCGCGACCCAGATGGACTGGTACAACGCCGACGGCGCCTCGATGGGGATCGACGACTGGAACTCCCCCGCCGAGCGCACGCTCCAGTACCTCGCGGCCTCGACGCCCGAGACCGAACCGCCGAACCGCATCCTGCTCGTCGTGCACGCCCGCGATGCCGCGACCGAGGTGGTGCTGCCCGCGCACGAGGGCGTGACGGCCTACGCGCTGCTCTGGGACTCGGCCGAGGAGGATCCCGAGGTCGCGCCGCGGACGCTCGCCCCCGGCGAGCGGCTCGCGGTGGCCGGCTGGTCCATGCAGCTGCTGCGCGCCGACGGCGCACCTGACGAGGGCGGCGCCGGCGAGGGCGACCACGGCGAGGGCGGCAGCTGATGGCGAAGCGATCGGATGCCTCGGCCACCGCCGGCACTCCGGCGACGCTGGCACTGACGCGCGCCGGGGTGCCGTTCGCGCCACGCGCCTACCAGCACGATCCGAGAGCGGCGGCCTTCGGCCTCGAGGCGGCCGAGAAGCTCGGCGTCGAACCGGCACGCGTCTACAAGACGCTGCTGGTCTCGGTCGACGGCGGCCTCGTCGTCGGCATCGTGCCCGTCGCGGAGCAGCTCGACCTCAAAGCGCTGGCCCAGGCGGTCGGCGGCAAGCGCGCCGAGATGGCCGACCCGGCCGTCGCCGAGCGCAAGACCGGCTACGTCGTGGGCGGCATCAGCCCGATCGGCCAGAAGACCGCGCTGCCGACCGTGCTCGACGAGTCGGCGATCGGGTTCGAGACCATCCTCGTGTCGGGCGGTCGGCGCGGCCTCGACCTCGAACTCGCACCCGACGACCTGCTCGCCGTGACGCGCGGGCGCTACGGCGCCATCGCCCGGCCGCGCTGATGCGGCCGCGGCGGCCGCGTCCCGTCTCGCGATGCGGCCGCGCGGGTCGTCAGCCCTCGGCGAGC
>JBDIAF010000289.1:0-3320 GCA_039812245.1 Agromyces sp.
CCGTCGTCACGAACCGGCCGGGCGCGACGCCGGGCTCGCGCCACAGCTCGGCGAGCGACGTCTCGGCACGGGGATCGCCGGCGTCGGCGGCGACCGTGAGCGCGGCGACGCGGTCGGCGAGGGCGATGGCCCCGGGCCCGATCGGCTTCCCGGGCGGCGCCATCGCGCCCCAGCCGTCCCAGAGCAGCAGCTCGCGGCGCATCCGGTGTGCGAGGTCGCCGAGGACGTACGCGTGCACGAGCTGCGCGCCGCCGACGGCCGTGCCGGGCGCGACGCCGTATGCGGCGAGATCGGTGCGCCCGGCGCGATGCGCGAGCCACGCCTCCGCGGCCGTCTCGAAGGGCGAGCCCTCGCCGCGGGGGAGGTCGTCGACGTCGAAGTCGTGCGACGCGGGGTCGAGCTCGGGGTCGAAGCGCACCCAGCGCCCGTCGCGGTGCAGCTCGACGACGACGTGGTCGTGCCGGAATCCGGCGCTGAAGTACCCCGCGAAGCCGAGGCGCGTGCGCGCGGCGACGCCGTGCTCGCGCAGGATCGACACCGCGAGCAGCGAGTGGTCTCGGCAGCAGCCGCCGACGCGGTCGTGGGGTGCCCTGGATGCGTCGAGCGGACCCGCGGCGCGCGCGACCGCTGCGTCGAGGATGGACGCGAGCCACCTGCGGTCGATGTCCGCGAGCTGCTCGGTCGTCGGCGGCGTCGGATCGGCACGGTAGTGGGCGATCGTCGCCGTGACGGCGCGGTGGATCGCCCGCGGCTCGGGGGCGAGGGCGGCCACGAGGCTGCGATGCCGGCCGGGGTCGGAGTACGGGGAGTGCTTCGGGCGGACGGGGTTCATGCCGACACGATGCGCTCGGCCCCCGGGGCAGGGTCAAGCGGGCATCGGGACGGCGACCCGCATGGCGACCTCGTCGGGATCCTCGGGCCACGGGCCCGGGTACCACTCCCGGGAGGGTGCGGCGTCGTGCGCTCGGCCGCCCGCCGCGGCCCGCACCGCCTCGTGGATGCGGAGCACTCGCGGGAACGCGACCTCGCGGGCGGAGAGCTCGGCGACGGCGTAGCGTGCCGCAGGCTCCACGCGCAGGCCGATGCGCCGGGTCGGGGTCGCGGGGCCCGAGAAGGGCACGGCGGTCTCGATGCGGCCGGGCCGCCCCGGGCCGACCGGCGAATGGAACAGCACCCAGAGCTCGGGGGAGGCGGCGGCGCCCGCGCCGACGAGGTGCCGCCGGATCTCGACCGCGTCGGCGAGGAAGGCGGGCACGAGCTGCGCCTGCTCGACCGTGCGCACGATGCCCGCCACCGCGCGATCGGGCAGCTCCTCGAACCCGATCCGTGCCTCGACATCCCCGGGGTCGGCGTCCCGACCGACCTCCGTCTCCGCGATCCGGGCGACCGCCGAACTCCGCGCAGCGAAGGCGTGCTGCTCGGCCGACCACCACGACAGCAGCCGCTCGCGCGCGATCCGGGGCTCCGCATCGAGCAGCTCGGCGATGAGCGCGAGCGGCAGCTCGACGCGTCGCAGCATCGCGATCGTGCGCGCCCGCTCGAGCTGCGCCGGCGCGTACCGGCGGTAGCCCGTGCGATCGTCGACCTCGGCCGGCACGAGCAGGCCGTTGGCGTCGTAGAGGCGCAGCGCCTTCAGCGACAGGCCGGAGAGCCGGCTCATCTCGCCGGTGCCGAGGGCGTGCATGCCAGTTACGGTAGCGCGCGGGCGGGCCGGGCGTGCATAGCATTGGGGGCATGCCCGATTCCGTGACGCTGCTGATCTCACCGCTCGCCGCCGACGACACCACGACGGCGCTCGCGTCGACCTTCCGCGAGGTGGATGCCTCGGAGCCGGCGCTGCGCGTGGGCGAGCTGTCGACCCAGCGCGGAGACGGCATCTTCGAGACGCTCGCGGTCGTCGACGGGCACGCGCAGGAGGTGGGGCCGCACCTCGAGCGGCTGCGCAACTCGGCGGCGATCTGCGAGCTGCCCGAGCCCAACCTCGAGCAGTGGCGCGCGGCGATCGCGGTGGCCGTCGAGGCGCTGCCCGCGCACGGCGAGTTCGCGTTGAAGCTCGTGCTGAGCCGTGGCGTCGAGCACGGCCCCGCTCCGACCGCGTGGCTCGCGGCGTCGCCCGCGGCCGACTTCAGCGGCGTGCGCGAGCGAGGCATCCGCGCCGTGACGCTCGACCGCGGTCTCGCGCACGACGCGGCGGCGACGGCGCCCTGGCTGCTGCTCGGCGCGAAGACCCTGAGCTACGCGACGAACATGGCGGCGCTTCGCGAGGCGCGGCGGCGCGGGGCCGACGACGCCATCTTCGTGTCGAGCGACGGCTACGTGATGGAGGGGCCGACCTCGAGCGTGATCCTGCGCCACGGCGACGTCTACTCGACGCCGGCGCCGAGCGGCGCGATCCTGCACGGCACCACCCAGCTGAGCCTCTTCGAGCACCTCGAGGCGACCGGGCGGCGCACCGAGTACCGAGACATCCCGGTGGCCGAGCTCGGCACCGCCGACGCGATCTGGCTCGTCTCGAGCGTGCGCCTCGCCGCGGCGGTGACCGAGCTCGACGGTGCGGCCGTGCCGGTCGACGTCGACGAGACCCGGGCGATCAACGCCTACCTGCTCGGTCCGCGCGACTGAGCCCGTCGGCCCCAGAACAGGGGACTTGCCGGGAGAGCGTTCTCATCCGTCGACACCTTTGTAAATGTTGCTAACATAACCCCACGCGCGATGGAGCGAGTGGGAGGGCGATGCACATGGGTCCCGAGACGAGGTCAGCCCAGGCCCCCAGGCACCGGTCGACGGTCGAGTCCTTCGAGCAGACCGCCGCCGTGGTCGAACTGCTCGCGCGTCATCGGCTGGAGGCGGCCCCGCACGTCGCCGCCCGGCTCGCACTCGCCCTCGGCGGCGACGCCGACGCCATCATCGAGGTCGCCGGCACCCTCCGACTCGGGCAGCGCGTCGGCCACGAGGCCCTGCCCGACCCGCTGCCGCTCGTGCCCGCGGTCGCAGCCGCGGTGCACGAGTCGCTCGCCCCGCAGCCCCTCGAACCCTGGGAGCGCCGGGTGCTGCTGGCCGCCGCGGTCTGCATCGACGATCGCACCGAAGCGCTGCTCGCCGTCGCCGGCCACGGCATGCCCGAGTTCATCCGTGGCGGCGTCAGCCGGCACCTGCTGCTCGTCGCGGGGCACTTCGCCTTCGCCGACCCCCGGCTGCGCGTCGCGGTGCACGGCGAGGCGACCCTCGCCGAGCGCACCGAGGTGCACGCGGCGCTCGCGGCCGCCTACGACTCCTTCGGCGATGCGAACCGCGCGCTCTGGCACCGCTCGCTCGCGACG
>JBDIAF010000290.1:0-3307 GCA_039812245.1 Agromyces sp.
CGGCCAGTGAGCGGTGCCGTACGACGCCCGCTCCGAGACGCTGAGACCGCCGAATCCGACGAAAGGACAGCACGAACGTGAACGATGAAGGACGCATCCTCGCGGGTCGATACCGCGTCGGCGCCCTCATCGGGCGCGGCGGCATGTCCGACGTGCACGTCGGCACCGACACCCGGCTCGGCCGCCAGGTCGCGGTGAAGCTGCTGAAGCCGCAGCTCGCGACCGACCCGGCCTTCCGCATGCGCTTCCGCCAAGAGGCGCAGTCGGCCGCCCGCATGGCGCACCCGACCATCGTGCGGGTCTTCGACGCGGGCGAGGAGACCGTGGTGGATGCCTCGGGCCACGAGGTGCAGCTGCCCTTCATCATCATGGAGTACGTCGAGGGGCGGCTCCTGAAGGACGTCATCCACGACGGTCCGCTCGAGCCGCAGGCCGCGGTGCGGGTCATCGAGGGCGTGCTCACGGCGCTCGAGTACTCGCACCGGGCCGGCGTCGTGCACCGCGACATCAAGCCGGGCAACATCATGATCACCACCGCCGGCCAGGTGAAGGTGATGGACTTCGGGATCGCGCGCGCGGTCTCCGACTCGTCGACGACGGTGGCGCAGACCACCGCGATCCTCGGCACCGCCTCGTACTTCTCGCCCGAACAGGCGAAGGGCGAGACCGTCGACGCCCGCACCGACCTCTACTCGACGGGCGTGGTGCTGTTCGAGATGCTCACCGGCCGTCCGCCGTTCCGCGGCGACACGCCGGTCGCGGTGGCGTACCAGCACGTCAGCGAGCGGCCCGTGAAGCCGAGCGTGATCAACCCCAAGGTCTCACCGGCGCTCGACGCGGTCGTCATGCACGCGCTCGCGAAGAACCGCGACGAGCGCTACCAGACGGCGGCCGAGTTCCGCGCCGACGTCGAGACGGCCGCCTCCGGGCGCGTGCCGGTGCACCGCCAGCCCGACAGCGCGACCATGCTGTTCAGCGCGCCGACGGGTTCGCTCTCGAGCTCCGAGCTGGCGCTGCGCCAGCTCACCGAGGACGAGACCATGACCCGCACGCAGCGCCGCCCGCCGGCCGTGTGGATCTGGTCGGGCATCGTCGGCGTCGTGGTGATCGTGATCGCGGTCATGTACTGGGCGCTCAACCTGCAGCCGACGGCCGAGCTGCCCTCCGACGTCGCCCAGGTCCCCGACCTCAGCGGACAGACCTACGAGGAGGCGGTCGACCGGCTGCAGGAACTCGGCCTGCCCGCGTCACGGGTCGACCGCACCGACGAGACGGTGCCCGCGGGCCAGGTCGTCGAGACCGATCCGCCGGCCGGCGAGAAGGTCGCCGACGGCACGCCGATCAAGGTCATCGTGTCGACGGGTCGCGAGGCCGTGGCGGTGCCGGATGTCACGAACATGTCGCTCGATCAGGCCAAGCAGGCGCTGACCGACGCCGGCTTCGTCCCCGGCAGCGAGACGCGCGAGAACTCGCCGACCGCGGCGGCCGACACCGTGCTCGGCACGACGCCCGCGGCGGGCTCGTCCGCCGAGAAGGGCTCGACGGTGAACTTCAGCATCTCCGACGGCATGGTGACCCTCACCGACCTGACCGGGCAGAGCCTGTCGGCGGCGAGCTCCTTCCTGCAGTCGCAGAGCCTGCAGCTGACGCCGGTGCCGAAGCCCGACCCCGGGTGCAAGTCCGAGCCGGGCTCACCCGTCACCCAGCAGTCGCTGCCCCCCGGCGAGGTGCCGCAGCACTCCGAGGTCGAGCTCACCTACTGCGCCGGCTGATCGCCTCGCGGCCCTGTCGGCGCGCACCGAGGGACGGCCGCTTCAGCGCATGAGCGGGTTCAGCGAGGCGGCGCGGTCGCGCGCCTCGGGCAGGCCCGCGGCCGCGAGCCAGTTGCCGAGCATGCGGTAGCCGCCCTCGGTGAGCACCGACTCGGGGTGGAACTGCACGCCGTAGATCGGCGCCGACTCGTGCCGCAGGCCCATGATCACGCCGCCCTCGGTGCGGCTGGTCACGATCAGCTCGGGCGGCAGCGTGCCGTCGACGATCGCCAGCGAGTGGTAGCGGGTCGCGGTGAACGGCTGCGGCACGTCGGCGTAGAAGTCGCTGTCGTCGTGCACGACGCTGGACGTCTTTCCGTGCATGAGCTCTTCGGCGTTCGTGACGACGCCGCCGAACGACTCCGCGATCGCCTGGTGTCCGAGGCACACGCCGAGCAGGGGCTGCCCGCTCGCGAGCGCCGCTTCGACGGCGGGGATCGAGATGCCCGCGTCGGCGGGCTTGCCCGGCCCCGGCGAGATGAGCACGGCGTCGTATTCGGCGAGCTTCGCGGCGACCCGGTCGACGGGCACGTCGTCGTTCCGGATCACCTCGGTCTCGGCGCCGAGCTCCTGGAGGTAGCCGTTCAGCGTGTAGACGAAGCTGTCGTAGTTGTCGATGACGAGGACGCGCATTACTCCACCGTGACGTTGATCGGGTTCAGGATGTGGTCGACCCAGGGGAAGACCCAGGTGAACAGGGCGTAGACCACTGCCGCGGCGAGCACGAGCAGGATGAGCACGCGCAGCCACCACGGGCCGGGCAGGGTGCGCCAGAGCGCTGCGTACACGTCATTGCTCCCATCTGGCGACGTCGGCGGCGATCTCGGCGGGCGGGCCGGCCGAGAGGGGCTGCCACGACTCGAGCACCCCGTAGGCGATCAGGCGCTCGGCCGTGGAGTACAGCGGGTTGCAGGTCGTCAGCGTGATGACGCGGTCGGTCGGGGCGAGATCGGGGTGGTGCGGCACGGCGGCGAGGACGTCGACCGTCTCGGGCGTGACGTACTCGAAGTCGCGGAACCGGTACGTGTACCAGCCGTCCTTCGTCTGGATGTAGATCGCATCGCCGAGCTGCAGCTGCTCGATCTCGTGCATGCCGCCGCCGTACGCACTGCGGTGCGCGGCGATGGCGAAGTTGCCCACCTGACCGGGCATCGCGGTGCCCGGGTAGTGGCCGACCCCGAGCTCGAAGCTGTTGAGCACGTCGAGTCCGATGCCCTGCGCGATCGTGCGCACGGAGTCGACGGTGTCGGGCGCGTTGAAGCGCGGCACGTACATGACGGCGAGCGGCTCGCCGTTGGCGTACTCGGTCGTGTCGACGAGGGGCTCGCCGTAGTCGACGTTCGGGTCGGCCGGCGTGGTCGGCGCGGTGCCGTGGGCCTCCTGGTCCTGCTTGATCCACTTCGAGCTCTGGCTCGACGCCGCCTGCGACTGCTGGCTGGCCATGATCGCGTCGTTCCACCACAGCTGCCAGCCGAGGAACAGCAGGATGAGCACGC
>JBDIAF010000291.1:0-3307 GCA_039812245.1 Agromyces sp.
CCACCGCTCGGCATCGGGCCAGGCCCGGCCGGTCGGCAGGCGGCGCAGCAGCGGCACGAGCGACTCCTCGGCGTCGGGCCACGGGATGACGCGAGTCGGCGACGCCGCGGCGAGGACGCCGAGCCACCAGTGCTTCCACGTCGTGGGCAGGGTCTCGGGGTGCAGCACGACGTAGTAGTCGGGAACGGCGAGCAGGTGGCGTTCGGCCTGCTCGAGGGCCCGCTCGATCTCGAGCTCGAGCACGCCGTAGCTGGACTGGTCGTCGAAGAACTCGACCCAGGCGGCGGCGAGGTGCCCGAGCGGGTCGCGGTCGTGCACCAGGTAGGGCGTCGGCGCGGTCGCCGACCAGCGAGCGACTTCGGCGTCGGATGCCTCGAGCTCGCGCCCGAACGCGGCCGCGCGCACGTTCGCCGAGCCCTCGAGGGCATGGATCGCGGTCGCCGCGTCGTCTCCGACCACGACCAGGGTGGTGCTGCCGGGAGCCTCCATTTCCCGAGTCTACGCCGGCGCCGCGCCCTCGGGAGCGGTCGTCGCGGCGTGCCGCCCGAGGCATCCGCACCGCCTTCATCGCCCGCCTCGCGCGCCCGTGTGCCCAGTTCGGGGGTGAATGTAAAGAAACCGAACAAAACGGCGTCATGATCTGGCGAAGCTGACCATCTCTCTGCTTGGGTGGAGAGTGAGGAACCCTTCCGAATCCTCCGCCCGATCCCGAACCCGACCCGCAATCGAACGAACGGACACTCGTGCCCACGTCTGCCCGCGCGCCCAAGCGCGCCCGGCTGCGCCTGCGCTCTGCTCTGAGCGCCGCCGCAGCGACCGCCCTCGCCGTCACCGGACTCGCCTCCGTCGTCGCCGCAGCCCCGGCCTCCGCCGCCCCGGCCGCTGCGCCCCTCGCGCTGGTCGAGACCTGCCCGCCCGACGGCGGCATGCCTCCGATCGGCAACGTGCCCAACTTCACCGACTCGGGCATCGCCGTGTTCGTCGGCGGCGACTACCTCGCCGACGCGAACGCGGCCGAGTCCGAGGGGCTGCTCGTCGTGGCGGGTGACGCGACCTTCGCCCGCGCGGGCGGCGGGGGCTTCGACGTCGGCACCGCCGGGGTCGGCTCGGGCATCGTGCCGGCCGAGGGCGAGCCGATGCTGCAGGTCGGCGGCGCGCTGACCGTCAGCGACGGCAACACGCTGCGCGTCGGCCTGCTCGTCGGCGGCGGCGCGGTGAAGGCCGGCGAGGCGATCACCGGCACGATCGACAACGGCGGCAAGCCCGTCGAGCAGAACCTCGGCGCGGCCGCGGCGCTCGCCCCGCACGCGGGATTCGGCGACGTCGTGAGCGAGTTCTCGACGAGCTGGGGCGGGGTCGCCCCGAACGGCACCACGCTCGCCGGGGGCAACTCGGTCGCCTTCAGCGGCCACGCCCCCTCGGGCCACCAGGTGTTCGAGATCGCGGCGAGCGAGCTCGACGGCGCAACCGAGTTCTACTTCGACGGCATCCCCGCCGGCGCCCCGATCGTCGTCAACGTCGTCGGCGGCCCGGTCGAGCTCGGCATGAACTACGCCTCGATCAACGGCGTGCGCATCGACGACCTGAGCTCCGCCGAGTTCGGCAACTCCGCCTCGCGCATCCTCTGGAACTTCGTGGACGCCCCCGCGGTCGACATCACCGGCACGGGCCAGTTCATGGGGTCGATCGTGGCGCCCGACGCCGACGTGGCGGTCACCGCGAGCACCAACGGCCGCGTGTACGTCGGCGGCGACTTCAACACCAGGGGCAGCGGCAACGAGCAGCACAACTACCCCTGGATCGGCGGCGGCCCCCTCGAGTGCGTGCCGACCGACAGGGTCGACCTCGGGGGCTTCGACGCCGCCAAGACGATCGTGGGCTCCGGCGCAGCGCTCGTTCCCGACGCCACCGAGTTCACCATCTCGTGGGAGGCCAGCCTGGACGGCGAGCCGATCGAGAGCGGCACCCTCGCGCTGCTCGCGGACGGCACGGTCACGACCGGCCCGTCGGAGCTGCCGGTCGGCGCGATCGTGACGATCACCGAGATCGACCTTCCCGAGGTCGCGAACGTCGCGTGGGGCGAGCCGCAGATCTCGCCCGACGAGTTCACCGTCGAGAAGCAGCTCACCGTCGCCGTCGAGGTGACGAACGAGGCGATCTCCACCGTGCAGCCCCCGGTCGGCGGCTTCAGCGCGAAGAAGGTCGTCGACGGCCCCGCGGCCGGCCTCGTGCCCGACGAGGCGCAGTTCGCCCTCGCCTACGAGTACTCGCTCGCGGGCGAGCCGATCACCGGCGAGCTGCTGGTCACCGCCGACGGCGCCGTCGTGAACGGCCCGCAGGGGCTGCCCGTCGGCACCGTGGTCGAGTTCGCCGAGCTCGCGCCGCCGGCCGTCCCCGGCGTCGAGTGGGGCGCCGTCTCGATCAGCCCCGCGACCGTCACCATCGCGGCCGACGAGAACATCGAGGTCACGGTGACCAACACCGCCGGCACCCCGAGCGTCGTCGCCGGCGGGTTCAGCGCCGCGAAGGCCGTGACCGGCGCAGCCGCCTCGCTCGTGCCCGCCGACACGGTGTTCACGCTCGCCTACGAGTACGCGCTGGGCGACGAGACCGTCACCGGCACCCTCGCCCTGCCCGCCGACGGCACCGTCGTCGCCGGTCCGCAGGACCTGCCCGTCGGCACCGTCGTGTCCTTCGAGGAGGTCGAGCTGCCCTCGATCCCGGGCATCGTCTGGGGCGAGCCCGTGCTGAGCGCCGACGAGATCGCCGTCGCCGCCGGCGCCGACACCCGGCTCACCGTGACGAACACCGCGAACGCCGCGCCCGTGACGCCGACCACGCCGTCGACCACGCCTTCGGCCACCGGCGGGCAGATCGCGCACACCGGCGTCGACGGTCTCGTGCCGGCGATCGCCGCAGCCGCCCTGCTGCTGGTCGCGGGCGCCGCGCTCGTGATCGCGCGCCGCCGCCGCGCCTGAGCCGCGCACGAACCGACGAGGGGATGCCCCGGGCTTCGGCCCGGGGCATCCCCTCGTGTTCGCAGCGGCGAGGCTCACATGGCGCGGGTGCCGTCGGAGAGCACCGGCGAGATGATGCCGAACACGTTCTGGTCGGGGTCGCGCAGGTACGCGGTGCGCCCGACCCCCTGCATGTCCTCGGGGGCGACGCCCTCGAAGCCGCCGAGCTCGAGCGCGCGCCGGCGCGCCGCGTCAACGTCGTCGACCCCCACCACGATGTTGCAGCCGTTGATCGGCGCGCCCGGCTCGGGCGGCGGGCCCTGCCGCGGAGCGAGCCCGCCGTTGATGCC
>JBDIAF010000292.1:0-3298 GCA_039812245.1 Agromyces sp.
CGCCGCGGCGATCGCCGCGAGCGCGGCCTCGACGGCCGCGTCGACCGCGGGCTCGGTGATTTCAGTGGGCTCTGGCACGAGAAACGAGTCTACTGGGCGCACCGCGGCGGGGATGCCCGGCGTCGGCGCGCTCGTTCAGCGGCCTTGGCCGCCGAGCTCGTTGTTCGCGGCCGCCGCGTCCACGACCAGCAGCGCTTGACTGGCGTCCTCGGGCGCCGGGCCCACCTTGCCGGGGTGATAGCGGCGGTCGGTGCGCCGGGCCAGCCAGCGAGCGAACCACGAGAGCGTCAGGTTCATCGCGAGGTACAGCACGAAGGCGATGCACCAGAGCGTGAACAGGAAGCGGTTGCCGTAGAAGCTGCCGAGGTTGTTCAGCACGACCCGCAGCAGCTCCGGGTAGCCGACGATGTACGCGAGCGAGGTGTCCTTCAGCAGCACGACCAGCTGGGCGACGATGATCGGCAGCATCTGCCGGAAGGCCTGCGGGAACTCGACGAGCATCTTCGACTGCAGCGGTCGCATGCCGACGCTCAGCGCCGCCTCGCGCTGTCCTCGCGGCAGGGCGACGAGACCCGCGCGCAGCGCCTCGCCGATGAGGGCGCCGTTGTAGATGGCGAGCGCCGAGACGACGGCCCAGTACTGGCCGGTGCCGGCCACGAGCAGGATGAAGAGCATCATCAGCAGCACGGGCATGCCGCGGAAGAACTCGATCGCGACGGCGGTCGGGATGCGGATCCAGCCGATCGTCGAGCTGCGCATGAGCGAGAGCACGATGCCGAGCGCCACCGCGAGCACGGCGGCCACGAGCGCGGCGCGCAGGGTGCCCCACACGCCGACGCCGATGATGAAGCCCCACATCTCGGGGTCGGACACGATGGTCCAGCGCACCGCGTCGAACATGCCCGGCAGGGTGATGCCGCCCGACTCGCGCGGGGCGTTGAGCGTCGCGAACATCCAGCCGAGGCCGCCGATGACGACGATGGCGGTGACGATCGAGAGGATGCGGGACAGCCGCCGGGCCTTGGGGCCGGGCGCGTCGAACAGGACTCCGGCGCCGCTCATCGCTGCACCACCCACTTCCGCTCGAGCTGGGTCGCGAGCAGGCCGAGCGGCACGGTCACGATGAGGTAGAAGAAGGCCACGCCCACGAGCACCGCGATCACGGCGTCGCCGTTGGCGTTGGCGAGGGTGCGGCCGACGCCGAACAGCTCGCTGACGAAGCCGACGCCGCCGACGACCGAGGTGTTCTTGGTGAGCGCGATCAGCACGTTGATGAGCGGCGGGATCGTCATGCGGAACGCCTGGGGCAGCACGATGAGCGACACCGTCTGGGTGAAGCCGAGCCCCAGGCTGCGCGCCGCCTCGGCCTGGCCGATCGGCACGCCGTTGATGCCCGACCTGAGCGCCTCGGCGATGAACGGCGAGGTGTAGACGGCGAGGGCGATCATGCCGGCGATGAGGTAGGGCAGGTCGGAGCCGAGGATCGGCAGGATGATCGCGCAGAAGATCACGACGAGGGTGAGCGGCGTGTTGCGGATGATCTCGGTGTACACGGTGGCGATGACCCGCAGCGTCGCGATCGGCGAGATGCGCATCGCGGCGACGAGGGTGCCGAGCACCAGCGCTCCGATGCCGCCGACGGCGAGCAGGAGCAATGTGGTGGCGAACCCCTCGAGGTACAACGGGAGATTCACGACGACGACGTCCACGCGGATCCTCTCGATTCTGGAATGGCGGGCCCGGGCCGGCCGGCCCGGGCCCGCCGGGTGTCAGTAGCGGTCGACGGCCGGCGGCTCGACGTACGGGAGCACGGTGCCCGCGGTGGCGTTCCACGCCTCCTCGTAGCTGCCGTCCTCGTACGACTCCTCGAGCACGTCGTTGATCCACATGCGGAAGTCGGTGTCGTCGAGTGCCAGGCCGATGCCGTAGGGCTCTTCGGTGAAGGGCTTGCCGACGACCTTGAACTCGCCCTCGTTCTGCGCGGCGAGGCCGGCGAGGATGACGTTGTCGGTCGACACGGCCACGACCTGCCCGTTGCGCAGCGGCTCGAGGCAGTTCGAGTACGTGTCGGTCTCGAGCACCTCGGCACCGAGCGCCTTCAGGTTGGCGGCGGGGGTCGACCCGGTCACGGAGCACACCGGCTGGCCGACGAGGTCGTCCTCGCTCTTGATGTCGTCGTTGTCCGCGAGCACGAGGATCGACTGCCCGGCCATGTAGTACGGGCCCGCGAAGGAGACGACCTCCTTGCGCTTGTCGTTGATCGTGTACGTCGCGACGACGATGTCGACCTGGCCGTTCTGGATGAACGGCTCGCGGTTGGCCGAGACGGTCTCGACCCAGTTGATGTTCTCGGGTTCGATGCCGAGCTTGCCCGCGATGATCTTGCCGATCTCGACGTCGAAGCCCTCGGGCTCGCCGGACGGACCGACGAGGCCGAACAGCGGCTGGTCGAACTTCGTGCCGATCGTGATCTCGCCGGCCTCCGCCAGCTCGGCCATCGTGGTGCCGGCCTCGAACGTCGGCTCGGGGGCGACCGACGGCTCGGCCGATTCGCCACCGCCGCCGCTCGCGCAGCCGGCGAGGAGGAGCGCCGCTGCCGCGGACGCTGCGAGCATGGCGATTCTCGTGCGTTTCATCTGTCTGCCTCTTCTCTTTCCGATGGGTCCTCGCCGCTCGTGGCGGGCGCAGGCGCGGGGTCGAGCTAGTGCTCGAGGATCTTGGAGAGGAAGTCCTTCGCACGGTCGGACTTCGGGTGATCGAAGAACTCGGCCGGGCTCGCCTCCTCGACGATGCGCCCGTCGGCCATGAAGAGCACGCGGTCGGCCGCCTTGCGCGCGAAGCCCATCTCGTGGGTGACCACGATCATCGTCATGCCCTGCTCGGCGAGCCCGACCATGACGTCGAGGACCTCGTTGATCATCTCGGGGTCGAGCGCGCTCGTGGGCTCGTCCATGAGGATGAGCTTCGGGTTCATCGCGAGGGATCTCGCGATCGCGACGCGCTGCTGCTGGCCGCCCGAGAGCTGCGCCGGCAGCTTCTTCGCCTGGTTCGCGACGCCGACGCGCTCGAGCAGCTCCATCGCCTTCGCCTCGGCCTCCTTCCGAGGCATCCGCTTGACCCTGATGGGCGCGAGGGTGACGTTCTCGAGGACGGTCTTGTGCGCGAAGAGGTTGAACGACTGGAAGACCATGCCGACGTCGGCGCGGAGCTTCGCGAGCGCTGCACCCTCTTCGGGCAGTCGCTCGCCGTCGATCGTGATGGTGCCCGAGTCGATGGTCTCGAGGCGGTTGATCGCCCG